>JANXAG010000009.1:48343-49716 GCA_025062375.1 Anaerolineae bacterium
TCGAAGCCGGAAACTGTGGCTGCCCTGAGGGAAAAGAGGGTTGCCAGGCGAAAAGAGGTGCTTTCGGAAATCCTCGGGAGGGTGCGGGGAATTGAGGGCCTTAAATCCTACTTTGCCACCTGCATACGTTGCCACAACTGCATGGTGAACTGCCCGATATGCTACTGCCCCGATTGCGTCTTTCGCACCGAGACCTTTGAGAGGACTGCTTCTCAGTATCTGGCCTGGGCTGAGCGGAAGGGTGCTGTGCCGATGCTGCCGGACCTCTTGCTTTTCCACCTCACCCGCATGAACCACATGGTAACTTCCTGTGTGGAGTGCGGGATGTGCACAACGGCGTGCCCGGTGGGGATTGATGTGGGGGCGCTCTTCACAGCCATCGGCGAGCGGGCTCAGGCGCTTTTCAACTACTTGCCGGGCCGCAGCCTGGACGAACCGCCGCCGGTTGCGACCTTCAAGGAGAGCGAGTTTGTGGAATTAGGGCATTGAGGAGGTGCATCCTATGGCCGAGGAAATGGTCCCCATCTACATAATGGGCAAGCGCTATGAAGTTCCTTCTGGCCTCACCATCATGAAGGCCATGGAATATGCCGGTTATAAGCTCATCCGTGGGGTAGGGTGCAGAGGTGGATTCTGCGGCGCATGCGCCACCGTCTACCGCATCGCCAACGACCCCAAACTGTATGTGGGTCTCGCCTGTCAGACAATGGTGCAGCCAGAGATGTACCTGGCCCAGATACCTTTCTTCCCCGCTGAAAAAGCCCTCTACGATATAAACAAACTCAAGCCTGTCCCTGAGACCATCTTCAAGCTTTACCCTCAGGTATTGCGCTGCCTCGGATGTGGCACCTGCACCAAATCCTGCCCTCAGGAGCTGGATGTGCGGGCGTACATGGCAGCAGCCATGCGGGGAGATATAGCCAGGGTGGCTGACCTTTCCTTTGACTGCATAATGTGTGGGTTGTGTTCAGCTCGCTGCCCTGCTGAAGAACCCCAATACAACATTGCCATCCTCTGCCGTCGCCTCTACGGCAAATACCTTGCCCCAAGGTCCAGACATCTGGAGGAGCGCCTCCGGGAAATCCAGGAAGGCAAGTTTGATGAAGAAATGAAAAAGATGAAAACCATGAGCCTGGATGAACTGCGCAGGATGTATAACGAACGTGACATAGAGCCGGAGTAAGCGATGGCTGTAAATCCAGAACGCTTTTTATCCTTACGAGCCTATCCCCATACCGCCAAATAAGCTTGATGCTTGGTATGTGGAACGTCCCAGGAGTCCTTACAGGCAATTTTTCAGGCGTCTTGACCCTCGTCGCCTTCCGGAACGTTACAGACTGGTAGGCCATCGTTCTAGCGGCAAAACCACTGAG
>JANXAG010000009.1:49816-57936 GCA_025062375.1 Anaerolineae bacterium
TCAGGCGTCTTGACCCTCGTCGCCTTCCGGAACGTTACAGACTGGTAGGCCATCGTTCTAGCGGCAAAACCACTGAGCTTATAAAGCTGACTGAGGAATTGCGCAAAACCCAGGATTACTTCGTGGGATGAGAGCAGAAGAAATCATAGGAAAACTTAACACTGAACTGGAGCTGCTGGCCAATAAGCTCTCCCAACCGGGGATTTCCATATTGATTGCTCAAGTGGAAAAGCCAGAACACCAAGAAACACTGGCTCTGGAACTGCAGCGCCGCCTGAAAAGCGAAGTGGAAAGATGGCTCTTTTCCCCGGAACAGCTAAATTTGCCTGGCTATATACTATCCAGCGAAGGGAAGAGGACAATCTTTGCCTTTGGCCTTGAGGGGCTTGACTCTTCAGCTCGCAAAGAAGTTTACCGTATCCTGAACTTAGGGCGCGAGAAAATAGGCCGTAGTGGATGCAGCTTGCTTCTGTGGCTTCCCGGCCAGCTCATAAATGAGCTCATGCGTTATGCCCCCGACTTCTGGGCGTGGGTTCAGGGCGTTCACCCCCTTACACTGCCCGATGACGAGGTGGAAAAGCAGAAGGTTATTACTGCCCTGCGCCTGTGGGGTGTGGAAACCCTGAACCAGCTCCGTCAGCGTTACCTTGAATACATTGTCAACTCTTACCGCCGGCTGGATTTCCGGGGCATAATACAGGTCCGCAACATTGTCCGTTTCCCCTTAGACCGGCTTTTCGTCCCCCTCGTAGGTGTGAAAAGAAATAGGGAACCAAAAGTTATCCCCTTTGAAGAGCACCGTGTCCCCCTGGAAGAAGCGTGGAAAGTCTATCGCCTTCTGGTAATCCTGGGCAACCCCGGCTCTGGCAAGAGCACTTTCCTCAAACATCTGGCCCTCACTTTTGCTATGGGTATGAGGGAAGAAGAACGCACTCCCATCCTCTTCTCCATCGCTGAATACAGCATGGCCAGACGCACCCGGAACCTCACCTTGCTGGAGTTTATCGCCTGGCGCTTCCAGCAGGAAGGCCTTCCTGACTTCACAGGGCTTTTCCTCTCAGAGTTAGAAAAAGGGAAAGCCATTGTGCTTCTGGATGGCCTGGATGAAGTATTGACCCGGGGTGAGCGGGAAGATATAGCAAGGGCAATGGAAAATTTAGCCAAGCGCTATCCCCTCAGCCGTTTCATTGTTATTTCCCGCATCGCCAGTTACGATACCGCCCTTCTCCCTCCTGATTTCACCATCATCACCATTGCCCCCTTTGAGCGAGAACAGATAGAAAGCTTTGCCAAAAACTGGGCCATGTCCTACGAAGGTACAGCCCTTGAAGATAAACTCCCACCAGAACTGGAGAAGCGCGCCCGGAGGTGGGCTGAAGACCTGATTCAGGCCGTGACCAACCATCCAGCTATTGAGCGTCTGGCCACTAATCCTTTGCTCCTCACCATTCTGGCCCTTATCCACCATCAGGGCACGCGCCTCCCTCAACAGCGAGTGGAGTTATACAGGCTTTGCCTTGAGGCTTTAGCCGAGACCTGGAACCTGGCTCGCAGCCTTTCGGGCCAGCCCATAGAGCTATGGCTGGACGAGCGAAGGCTGGATGCCCAGGAAATGGTACGGATCTTAGGCCCGGTAGCTTTCTGGATGCAGGAAAATTGCCCCGGTGGCCTCATAGAGCGAGAGAAACTGGAAGTATTGATAGCTGAAGAACTAAAGCGGGATGGCTTTAGACCTCACACAGCCCGCAGACTGGCGGCTGAATTCGTGGACCTCATGCGGGAGCAGATGGGCCTTATGGTGGAAAAAGGCCCGGGGCAATTCAGCTTTATGTATCTATCATTCCAGGAATACCTGATTGCCTGCTATGCAGTGGATCAGAGGGAACCCTATGAACTCCTCAGACCCCACCTTTTTTCTTCCCGATGGCGAGAAGTGGTTCTCCTCACGGCAGCAAGGCTGGGGAGCTTCTCTGAGGCCCAGGCTTCCGATTTCCTGTGCAAAGTGTATGAAGCAGATGTGTTTCTCAAGGAAATATTGCACAGGCCCTTGCTCCTGGCCACCCGCATACTGGCCGACGATGTCTGGGTAGAGAGAGGACTGGCTCATTCGGTCCTTGACAGATTCTGGGAACTCTTGAAAGCTTCCCCTTACCGAAGATTAAACGAAGAGGCAGGGCTCATTCTGGGAATGCTTGGAACCACCCGTTACGCCCACTATGTTAAGGAATTGTTCATCAAGGGTTTAAAAGATGTGGACCCGGCTGTGCGCATCAGAGCAGCCTGGGCCATTGGTGAGCTTGGTCGGGCGGAGTCCGGGGTTATAGAAGCCCTCGTTATAGCCCTGAAGGATGAAGAAGCAGAGGTGAGAAATAGAGTATTTGACGCTCTATGGGCGCTGGCGGAGAGATTATAAAGAAAAGCTGGCGGCCTGAAAAATCCTTTAAGGGCTCTGGGGCCCGCGGGAAAAGTCTCAGGCAGGCTGATGGAAGAGGGGTGATTGGGCTTATGCGGGAAATTAAGGTATAATATTTTCCAATCTTGCAGAGGAGGCTTTCATGAGTTATACGCCTGAGATGCGGGAATCCATAAAGAAAGTGGAGGCCACAAGGCCTCACCGCCTCCATAACGATTATCCTCCCATGAGTCCTCAGGAAAAACAGGAACTTCTGAGCAGGTTCCATCCGGATTACATTGAAGACCAGATGCGCCCCATCCGGGTGGGGGTGAGCAAGGGGCAGCGCATGCCCCTGGAACTGGCAGATGTAATGGAAGGCAAGCCCCGGATTGACCCCGATAAATTTGATCTTTCTGAAGTGCATTACGAGACAGATGTGCTGGTGATCGGCGGAGGGGGAGCAGGAGCCGCCGCTGCCCTTATGGCCCAGGAACACGGAGCAAAGGTCCTCCTGGCCACCAAATTGCGCTTCGGCGATGCCAACACCATGATGGCCCAGGGGGGAATCCAGGCCGCCGATAAGCCCAACGATTCCCCCGCCATCCATTACCTTGACGTGGTAGGAGGAGGCCACTTTGTCAACATCCCGGAGCTGGTGGAGATTCTGGTGATGGATGCCCCCTTCGTCATAAAGTGGCTTGAAGACCTGGGAATGATGTTTGACAAAGAGCCCGATGGCACAATGCGAACCCAGCACGGTGGGGGAACTTCCCGCAAAAGGATGCACTCCGCCAGAGATTACTCTGGCGCTGAAATCATGCGCACCCTCAGGGATGAGGTGCGAAATCGCTGCCAGGATATAACGGTTCTGGAATTCTCCCCGGCCATAGAACTTCTCCTGGACGAAAACGGGCAGTGCGCTGGCGCCATCCTGATGAACCTGGAAACCGGAGAGCACCTTGTAGTTAAAGCCAGGTGCACCGTCCTGGCTACGGGGGGAAGCGGCCGCCTCCATTACCAGGGCTTCCCCACCACCAACCACTATGGCGCCACCGCCGATGGCCTGGTAATCGGCTACAGGGCTGGCGTGCCCCTTATCTTCCTGGACACAATGCAGTATCACCCCACTGGCGCTGCCTACCCCGAGCAACTTGTCGGACTTCTGGTGACGGAAAAGGTGCGGGGCTTGGGGGCCCAGGTCCTTAATGTGGACGGGGAGCAGTTTGTCTTCCCCAGGGAACCAAGGGACGTGGAATCGGCCGCGATTATAAGGGAATGCGTGGAGAGAAAGAAAGGGATCAGAACCCCAAGCGGGATTTGCGGGGTCTGGCTTGACTCCCCCATGATTGACATCCTCCACGGCCCTGGAACCATCCAAAGGGAACTGCCGGCCATGGTGCGCCAGTTCAAACGCTTCGGCATTGACATCACAAAGGAACCCATCCTGGTTTACCCAACCTTGCACTACCAGAACGGAGGCCTGCAATATAATCCCGATGGCTCCACAGTAGTGCCAAACCTTTTCGCTGCTGGAGAAGTAACGGGTGGGGTCCACGGCCGCAACAGGCTCATGGGCAACTCACTGCTGGATGTCCTGGTCTTCGGCAGGAGGGCAGGCACCTCAGCAGCACTCCGGAGCAAAGAGGTGAAGCTTGGCCGGCTCACCCTGGACCACGTCCGGCAGTGGATTCGGGAGCTTAAGGAAGCAGGCATTGAGCCTGGGGTGGAGTCCCCCATCCTCCTTCCCGACTATACCCGCAAGGTGAAATAGATGCATGAGCTGGGAGTGACCCAGGGCCTTCTGAGCCTTGTCCTGGAGGAAGCGGAAAAAATCGGCGCCAAACGCATACTGACAATAGACATCGTTATCGGCGAATTGAGCAGCTATGTGGACGATTCGGTCCAGTTTTACTTTGACATTCTTAGCCAGGGAACCATAGCGGAGGGAGCCAAACTTGTATTCCACCGGCGGAAGGGTAAAGCCCTTTGCCTGAACTGCGGACATCAGTTTGAGGTTGGCCTCCCTTTACCTGAAGGGTGCCCCCAGTGCGGGAGCCCTTACCTCCAGGTGAATGGAGGGAGAGAATTCTATGTTGAAAGCTTTGAGGCCGAATGAAGGGATTTGAGGGGAGCTTCAGCATGGAAAGCAGGGTTATAACCATAACTTCCGGGAAAGGAGGGGTTGGGAAAACCACTATAACTGCCAATCTGGCAGCAGCTTTAGCCATGGCTGGCCATCAGGTGGTTGCCGTTGATGCGGACATTGGCTTAAGGAACCTGGACGTTATGCTGGGCCTTGAAAACCGGATTGTCTATGACCTGGTAGACGTGGCTGAGGGGAGATGCCGCCTGCGCCAGGCTCTGATCCGGGATAAAAGGCTCAACAACCTCTTCCTTCTTCCGGCGGCTCAGACCAGGGACAAAACAGCCGTGCAGCCTGCGGATATGGTAAAGATATGCGATGAACTGCGTCCGGATTTCTCCTTCATCCTGGTGGATTCTCCGGCAGGCATAGAGCACGGATTCCGCACAGCCCTCGCTCCAGCTGATGAAGTTATCATAGTCACCACTCCGGAAGTGGCGGCGGTTCGCGATGCCGATAGAGTCATAGGCCTCGTAGAAGCCGCAGGGAAGGAATCCATAAAGCTGACAATCAACCGGATTAAGCCCGAAATGGTGGAGCGGGGGGATATGCTCTCAGTGGAGGATGTGCTGGAAATCCTGGCCATACCCCTTATAGGAGTGATTCCGGAAGACGCAGAAGTAATAGTCGCCACCAACAAAGGGACTCCCATTGTGCTGAACACTTCTTCCCCTTCGGGGCAGGCTATCAAAGACATGGCTCGCCGGCTCTTGGGAGAGGAAGTTCCTTTCCCCTCCCTCAGGGGAAAAGAAAACCTTCTGAACGTTCTCGGCCGATGGCTACGCCGCAGGTAAAGGGGGCAAAATGAGTTTCTTCAACATAAGGAGCTCCAAAAGCAGTCGTGAAATAGCCAAAGAGCGGCTCAAGCTCATGCTCGTTCAGGACAGGATTCAGGTTTCTCCGGGCCTCATGGAAGAAATTAAGGAGGCATTCCTCACCTCGCTAGGAAAATACCTGGAAATGGATAGGGAAAAAGCGGAATTGAGCCTGCAAATAGGAGAAAAGCACACCCAGCTCGTTGCCACCGTCCCGATAAAAGGGGTGAAGCGGAAGCTTAACGATGATTAAATGGCGTGATTTTGACCACTGGCTTTTAGCCGCCACCCTGGTCTTGATGCTCGTCGGCTTCGCCATGGTCTACAGCGCCACGAGAGGGGTGGAAGGCTTGGAAAGGCTCTACATCCAACAGATAATCTACGGAGCCATCGGCCTGGGGGTGATGCTTGCTCTGGCGGCCCTTGATTACAGCCTGCTGGAGCATTTTATCTGGCCCTTTTACGCTCTATCCCTCCTTTTACTCGTGGCTGTGCTCTTCAAAGGGGAAACCATCTACGGGGCACAGCGCTGGCTTAACCTGGGCCCCATAACATTTCAGCCGTCAGAACCCAGCAAAGTTTTTATCCTGATCGTTCTGGCCGCCTATTTCACCAGACTCGGGGAAAAGATAAGAGAGTTCCGTTACCTTCTTGTCTCAATTGTTATAGTAGCCATTCCGGTCGTGCTCATTTACCTTCAACCCGACCTGGGAACGGCTATAGTTCTGGTGGTGATGTGGGCTGCTCTGGCCTGGCAGGGAGGGGCGAGGCTGAGCCACCTGGGAATCCTGGGCCTTACGGGCCTGCTCCTATCGCCTCTTATTTGGTTTTCCCTGAAGGATTACATGCGCAAACGCATCCTCCTGTTCCTTAACCCCAACCTGGATCCAGGAGCCAACTATAACCTTCAGCAAGCCATTATCGGCCTCGGTTCAGGAGGCTTCTTCGGCAAGGGATTTGCCAAGGGAACCCAAGGTCAGCTTCAGTTCTTGCGCGTTCGCCATACGGATTTCATTTTCTCGGTTATAGGTGAAGAACTGGGCTTCGCGGGAGCAGTTCTGGTGCTCTTTCTGCTCTTTACGGTGATATGGCGTTTCTTCCTCATCGCTTCCAAAGCCAGGGACAAGTTCGGAGCCCTCATCGCTACGGGCATGGGGGTTATTATCCTTTTCCAGGTGATGGTGAATGTGGGGATGAACCTGAGACTGATGCCCGTTACTGGAATCCCGTTACCTTTCATAAGCTCAGGAGGAAGCGCCCTGCTCACCTTTCTCGCTGGAGAAGGATTGGCTCAGAGCATATCAATGCGGAGGAAAAAGCTGGACTTTGTCCCCTAAAAAACTCCTGAGGAGAAAGGCCCTATGAAATGTCCGGTATGCGGGGAAGAAGTGGGAAGAAAAACCCTCTGCCCTAACTGTGGTAATCCTCTTCCCCAGCCTAAAAGGCGCTATTGCCCATCCTGTGGGGCAAAAGTTTCCCAACACGCCAGAGATTGCTTCATGTGTGGGGCTCCCCTTGACGGCCGCTATTTTTCAATCCCATGGCCAGATCTGGCCGTGGTCATCCTGGTGGTTGCTTTGGTGGGGGCATGGTTTCTGTCCCCGGGGCGCCTGCCTTTACGTTCGGCCAGAATTGTTCAATCTCCATCGCCCTCCCCCACTCCTGCTTTAACCGTTACTCCAACTTACACCCCTTATCCAACACCTTTCATCCAGCCCCACCCTACTCCAACACCAACCCCAGCTTACATAATCCACATCGTTCAGCCCGATGAGGGTCTGCTGGCCATAGCTGCGCGCTACGGCACAACCGTAGAAGCCATCGTTAAAGCCAACAATCTCCAGAGCCCAGATCTCATATGGGAGGGAGAAAAACTGCTTATACCCGTAACTCCAACCCCTTCCGTTCCCGAAGTTTCAACCCGGCCGTTGACTTACACTGTTCAGAGGGGGCAGAGTTTAATAGACATTGCTGTGATGTTCAGAGTTCCCGTTAAAGCCTTGATGGAAGCCAACCGGATTCCTGAGCCCCGCGTCCTCAGAGAAGGGGAAGTGCTCATAATCCCCACCCTGACCCCTTCTCCAGCCCCCGTCCTTCCGATGATAGGGGGGCCGGAAAAAGTTTCAGAATACCCTGCCCCCATACCCCTAACTCCAGCCGAGGGAGCAATTTACAAGGGGCCAGAAGCTAAAATTGTTCTGAGCTGGACAAGTCTCTGGACCCTTGAGGAGGACGAATGGTTTGTAGTAAGGTTGAAATATCAGGACAGGAACAGCCGTGATTGGAGCGAGGAAGAGCTCTACTGGACCCAGACTACAAGTTTTCTCTTACCTTCCCATCTGGCCCCGCCAGCTGAGGCCTCCCCCAGGCTTTTCCGCTGGGATGTGATCATCGTCAAGAAGCATATAACCCTTGATGGCCAGGTTGAGATGGTGGAGCTCAGCCCCGCAAGCCAGCCGAGGGAATTTTACTGGCATTAATCCCTATCCAGAATAATGGTCACCGGCCCATCGTTGTGGATTTCCACAAGCATCATGGCCCCGAAAATTCCGCTCTGCACCGGAACTCCTTCTTCTTTTAAGGCCTGGATGAATTTCTCAATGAGAGGTTCGGCCTCTTCAGGAGGGGCAGCTTCGGAAAAGCTTGGCCTGAAACCCCTCCTTATGTCACCGTAGAGGGTAAACTGGGAGACTACGAGGGCCTCTCCTTTCACATCCAGAAGGGAAAGGTTAAACTTACCGGCTTCGTCGGGGAAAACTCTGAGGTT
>JANXAG010000010.1 GCA_025062375.1 Anaerolineae bacterium
TCTTTCTGTTCAGCACAGCTAAATATTGGGTGTATTATACGGCAGGAGATTAAGCCATGGCGGTGCGCACAACCTGTCTCTATTCATGGTCCTCAAAGGCTTACCCAGCCCGGCAGCTCCGTCGGCTAATAGCTGGAGCTTCTCTCACACTTCTGGCTTCCATAATCCTGACCATTTATCTTAGCCCCTTTGGATATATGATGACTACAGCTTTCAAGGACCGGCAAATGATGGCCAGGCCAGGGGCTCCTCTGTGGCCAGCTGTCGAGGCTACGTATACTTACCAGGGCGAGGAAATGGTATTTAAGGTGGGGAAAAATGAATGGAAAATAGTCCCCGGGGAGAAGTATCCTCTCTATTACGTGCCTTTAGAAAGGGGGACAAGAAAGCTCGCCTTGGTGGTTAAAGGACGGGATGAAAGCTACTTTTTAGACCCTGAGCAGCCCGAGAAAGGTCTGATAAGATGGGAGGGCAACTGGCGCACTCTGAAAGTGGTTTGGGAGTTCAGGCCCAAGTGGGAAAATTTGACCAAGGCATGGCGTGAAATAAACTTCCCTCGCATGCTTCGTAATACCATCATTATCGCTCTCGTGGGCGCCATTGGAACGACGATTTCTTCCACTTTGGTAGCCTATGGTTTTTCGCGTTTCCGGTTTCCCGCAAGGAATCTGCTTTTCATTATTTTGATCGGCACGATAATCCTTCCCGGGCAGGTTACGCTGGTGCCCATTTATGCCTTCTTCACCCGCATTGGCTGGGTGGGGACTTTCTTGCCGTTGACTGTGCCTCACTTCTTTGCCAATGCTTACAATGTGTTCCTGTTGCGCCAGTTCTTCCTAACCGTGCCTAAAGAGCTCGACGAAGCAGCCATGATAGACGGTGCCGGTCCTTTCCGCATCCTTATCTCCGTGCTCTTGCCCCAGGTGCTTCCTGCCATTACCACGGTGTTCCTGTTCCACTTCCTCTGGGCCTGGAACGATTACTTCTACCCTTATATTTACCTGGCCGCTAAGCCAGAGCTTCAGCCCATATCGGTGGGAATTTACACTTACAACGCAATGTATTTTGCCCAGCCCCACATGATCCAGACCACCGCCCTCATGGGTCTGGTTCTTCCTGTTATCATTTTCTTCCTTGCCCAGAGGACTATAATGCGTGGTGTGGTTATCACAGGCATAGAGAAGTGAATTGATCCCCCAAAAAACATAGTCGCTTCACGGGAGGAGTTATGAAATACGGGTATTTCGACGACAGGCAACGCGAGTATGTTATCACCCGTCCCGATACCCCATTGCCCTGGATAAACTATCTCGGCTGCGAGGAATATTTTGGGATAATCTCTCAAACAGCGGGAGGGTATTCGTTCTACAAGGACGCAAGACTGCGTCGCCTGACAAGATATCGCTATAACAACGTGCCGATGGATTATGGAGGACGTTACATTTACTTGCGGGATAACGAGACAGGTGAATTCTGGTCACCTTCGTGGCAACCCACGCGTAACGACTTAGAAGACTTTCGTTGCCGTCATGGGCTCGGATACACTATCATAAGTTCCCGTTACAAGGACGTGGAAGCCAGTATTCTTTATTTCATCCCTCTGGGGGCTACGCTAGAGGTATGGGCGTTAACTATCACAAATCGGCGCAGAAAGTCCCTGCATCTTTCGCTTTTCTCGGCAGTGGAGTTCTGCCTCTGGAATGCCTACGATGATATGACCAACTTCCAACGCAATTACAGCACAGGCGAGGTGGAAATTGAAGAGGGCGTGATTTACCACAAGACCGAGTACAGGGAAAGACGCAATCATTTTGCCTTTTTTGCCTGTTCTGAAGCTCTGGCTGGCTTTGATACCCAGAGAGATGTGTTTTTGGGATCCTATCGCGGCTGGGATCGCCCCCTGGCTGTGGAGAGAGGAGAGTCTTTTAACTCCGTCGCCAGTGGATGGGCTCCCATGGGCTCTCATCACGTCAGGTTAACCCTGCAGCCTGGAGAGTCACGCCGTGTTATTTTCCTATTGGGCTATCATGAGAATCCCCCGGAGCAGAAGTTTGACCCCCCGGATTCCCTACGGATAAACAAGAGGACAGTCAGACCTGTAATCGAACGATATCTTGACCTAAATAATGTTGAAAAGGCCTTTGAAGAGCTGCGGGCTTACTGGGACAAGCTCTTAGGGGTTCTCCAAGTGGAGACCCCGGATGAGCACACCAACAGGATGGTTAACATCTGGAACCCCTATCAATGCACGATCACCTTCAACCTTGCTCGTTCGGCTTCAATGTTTGAATCGGGCATCGGGAGGGGGATTGGCTTTCGGGATTCCAATCAAGACCTGCTTGGTTTCATGCATATGGTTCCCGAAAAAGCCCGGGAACGCATACTTAATCTGGCAGCCACTCAGCTCGAAGACGGCGGTGCCTATCATCAATACCAACCTCTTACCAAGCGAGGCAACGAGGAAATCGGTAGCGGTTTTAACGATGACCCCCTGTGGCTGGTTCTCAGCGTTGCAGCTTATCTAAAGGAAACGGGTGATTGGAGCATTCTGGACGAGCCAGTAGTCTTTGAAAACAAGCCTGGCACTGAGGCCCCCCTTTATGAACACCTGAGGCGCAGTATTCGCTACACTCTCGAAAGGTTGGGACCTCACGGCCTGCCTCTTATTGGCCGGGCTGATTGGAACGATTGTCTGAACCTGAACACTTTTTCCGATGATCCCAATATTTCTTTTCAGACCGCTCCCCTTAAAATGGACGGTAAGAAAGCTGAATCTGTTTTTATCGCTGGTCTGTTCGTTCTGGCAGCCACTGAAATGGCGGAAATAGCTCGACGACGCGGCCTTACGGAAGAAACCAAGCAATATTTAGAGGCTGCAGAGAAGATGAAGGACACTGTTCTTAAATACGGCTGGGATGGAAAATGGTTCCTGAGGGCTTACGATGCTTTCGGGCGGAAGGTGGGCTCTAAGGAGTGTGAAGAAGGCCAGATTTTCGTGGAAACGCAAGGGATATGTGTGATGGCTGGCATTGGTTTGGAAGATGGAAAGGCGCGCGAGGCGTTAGATTCGGTGCGGGAGAGGCTTGCCACTGAACACGGTATAATCCTTCAACAACCAGCCTATACACGCTATCACCTCCATTTAGGAGAGATATCTTCCTATCCGCCCGGTTACAAAGAGAACGCTGGGATTTTCTGCCATACCAATCCCTGGATTATGATAGCGGAGGCCAGAACAGGCAATGGCGATCAGGCCTTTGATTACTACCTTCGGATTAATCCTTCGGTGCGGGAAGCTATCAGTGAGGTTCATCGGTGTGAACCCTATGTTTACGCCCAGATGATTGCTGGACGCGACGCGCCCAACTTCGGTGAGGCTAAAAATTCGTGGCTCACCGGTGCTGCAGCTTGGAATTATGTGGCTATAACGCAATGGATACTGGGTATCCGTCCTTCCTATGATGGCCTCGAGATTGCTCCAGTTATTCCCTTAGGCTGGGAAGGGTTCCGGGCGAAACGGGTTTTCCGTGGAGTAACGTATTATATAACCGTAAAACGCACTGGCAGGGGCAATCGTGTGAGCTTGAAAGTCAACGGAAGCCCTGTAGAAGGGACTCTGGTGCCCAGGCCCCCTGAGGGAATGCATGAGGTTTATGTGGAGGCAGAGGTTTGGTAATGGAAATATCCAGGCGGGTTCTGGGGAAGAGCGGGATAGAGGTATCCGTCATCGGAATGGGGCTATGGGCCATTGGCGGCGATTACTGGGGATCTATTGATGACCAGGAGGCGCTTCAAGCTATAGGTAGAGCTCTTGAGCTCGGTGTGAACTTCTTTGATACCGCTGATGTTTACGGTGATGGACATAGCGAAGAACTTCTCGGGCTAGCAATGAAAGGACGTCGGGACAAGTTTGTGGTGACCACCAAAATCGGCTGGAAAGGTTACGATCGCGAGCATGGTCGCTCCGCTTACGACACTCCTGAAAAAGTTATCGCTGGAGTGGAGGAAAGCCTGCGGCGCCTTCAGACCGATTACATAGACCTGATCCAGTGCCACATTAATTTTCGCGATCCCACGATGGAGAACTTCGTTGAAGGCTTTCAGAGATTGCAACAGGGTGGAAAAGTGCGTGCTTATGGGGTAAGCACGAGTGATTTTGAATACCTCAAAGCCTTCAACGCTGATGGCCGGGGTGCAACCTTGCAGATAGATTACAGCATCCTCAATCGCACTCCCGAAAGGGAAGTTTTCCCTTACTGCATCGAAAACAATATCGGTGTGATAGCCCGCGGCCCTCTGGCTATGGGTCGGCTTACCAGCAAGTTTTCCCCCAATACCCGTTTTCCTCCTGATGATTGGCGGCGACGCTGGATTGAGGATCCTGACGAATACGGAATATTTCGCCCCCTGGCTGAGAGGCGTTCGCTTGCTCAACTTGCTCTTCAGTTTGTAATCTCCAGCCCGGCTGTTTCGGTAGCCATTCCCGGAGCCAGAAGCGCTTCCCAGGTGGAAGAAAATGTAAAAGCTGCTTTGCTTCCCCCTCTTACTCCTGAGGAGCTTTCCTTCATAGACAGCGTGGTACCCCCTGGAGGTGGGCGGAAAATTTGGCCGGCTTGAGGATGTTCGGATTAAAACGCATGATTTTTCTCATATTTTTGGAAAAACTTTCAAAAATTTGGCCTTGCTGGGTCACATCCTTGTTAATACTTACCCTGGCTATTGGTGGTGGCTGTGGAAACGTGGCAGAAGTTTCCACCCCCTGCGTTGGCAGGGCAGGGGTCTGCGTGGATGCGAGAACACGCCTCGGGGAAATCAGTCCATACGTTTATGGAACCAATTACGGTCCCTGGATGGTGGTGCCCTTTGAGCTTATGGATGAAGCGGAGGAAGCAAGGATAACCTTTCTGCGTTTTCCAGGGGGGAATTGGGGTGATCAGAACGATTTAATGCCATACCAGATTGATCAGTTTATTGGACTGGCCCGCCGCCTGGGGGCTGAGCCCTCTATAAGCGTGCGTTTGAGGGGAGGTTCGGTGAAAAAAGCAAAGGAACTTATTTACTACACAAACGTGGAAAAGGGATATAACGTCAGGTTCTGGAGCATTGGGAACGAACCCAGTTTATATCCCGATTACAATACCGAGCGGTATAACGCCGAATGGCGAACTTATGCTTTGGCACTGAAGGAGGTGGACCCCAATATCCTTCTGATCGGGCCTGATATCCATCAGTACACCGGCAACCCTGACACTGATCCCAAAGATTCTGCTGGTAAAGATTGGATGGAGGAGTTCCTCAGGGCTAACGGAGATTTGGTGGATATTGTGTCAATACACAGGTACCCCTTCCCACGGGATAAAATCTCTCCTCCCGCCACAGTAGCGGAACTGCGGGAGAATTCCCGTGAGTGGGATGAGATTATACCGAAGTTGCGTGAGAAAATCCGGCAGATAACGGGGCGGGATCTTCCTGTAGCCGTTACAGAAGTGAATTCTCACTGGAGTAAAGCTGTGGGGGGCGAGGCGACGCCTGATTCCTTCTATAATGCTATATGGTGGGCGGATGTTCTCGGCAGGCTTATAAGGCAGCAGGTTTACATCGTGGCCCATTTCTGTCTGCAAACCCCCAGTGGCTCGGGGGGATGGGGTCTGCTGGAAAGCCGCGAAGTTCGTCCCACCTATTATGTTTACCGGATGTATCGCCATTTCGGGGAAAAGCTCGTGCTTTCTTCCTCCGATAGCCCTGAAGTGTCAGTTTACGCTTCCATTCGTAGCGATGGTTCCCTTGCCCTTATGCTCGTGAATCTCGGAGACAACGAAGTTTTGAAACCCCTTACGTTGGAAGGTTTCAGACCCTCCGGGCTTGCCGAGCACTGGCTTTTTGATTCCAGGTATAAAGCTGAAAAAGTAGGCGAGATCGCTCTGAAGAATGGTTTTGAGCTTAACCTCCCGGCCCGGTCTGTAAGCCTCTTCCTGATACCGGGGCGAATTCTCCATCACACTGAGCTCGGGAAATTGCCTGACGAATAAAGGAGCTGGCCATGGAATGGAAATTTGTTGAACCATCCGGAGGGCATTTTTTCGTAGAGCTCACTGGCAAGTCTGACGTGGTTCGGGTGGCGCATTCTCGCTATTTTGTCCTCAACAATGTATGGGGAGCCGATACTCCACAAACCATTCGGGTGGACGTCCGCAATGGCGATTTCACGATCGTCCATGCGGAACACAGTGCCAGAAACCGAGTGGCTGCTTATCCCGCGATAATTAAAGGGAATCACTGGGAGCTTTCTACCACCTCCAGCGGGATGCCTATAAAGGTTGGCAAGCTAATCTCCCTGCTGAGCAGTTGGTCCTTCACCCCTGTTGATTCGGGGCGATGGAGTGCCGCATATGACCTCTGGTTCAGCCCCCTCAGCGATTCAAAGGCAGGTTATCCTGGCGGCACCGAACTCATGCTCTGGCTCGATAGAAGGGGGGCGGTTCCGGATGGGTCTCCTGTAACTCTGGTGACCATAAACGACATTGAGTGGGAGATTTGGTTTGAGAAAGGCAAGAGGGAGTGGGCCTATGTGGTCTACGTAAGTTCCAGGCCGGTTTATCACGTGGACAATTTCAACCTTTTGGAATTTGTGATGGATTGTGTCGCGCGGGGGTGGATAGAGAAAGACTGGTACTTGCATGCGGTAGAGGCTGGATTTGAACTGTGGGAGGGGGGTGTAGGACTAGCCAGCAGCAATTTCTCGGTACTGTTGGGATGAGGGACGGGTGGAATCTATATCTTTGCTTTAGAGGATAAAGCGATGAGATGCAAAAGATATCCTTTTACGGCTATATTGCTGTTAGTACTGGCCCCTTTAGTTTTTTCCTGTGTTCACCCGGCGACTCCTCCTGAAAGGGTCAAAATTCAAGAAACCTTTACCCCCCAGATACCGTCCGCTGCATGGAGTCGCCCCATAGGTGAGCCTTATGAGAGGGCAGGGCGCCCCAAAGTAAATTACCCGATGATAGACGACGGCCCTTTTCAGGGGTTGCCTCTTGGGGGACTAGGAGCAGGAACTATAGGCCGGACTTACCGGGGTGATTTCGCTCGCTGGCATTTGAATGCCGGCAAGCATTTCTATGAATCTATCCCAGCTAATCAGTTTTCAGTCTTCGTTCGCAGGGGCAATTACGTTCAGGCTCATGTTTTGAGTCCTCTTAAGCCCACCGTTCTTGAGGAGTGGAACTGGGATATGCCCGTTGGAGCCGGAACCTATTACGCCCTCTTCCCCAGGGCATGGTTCGTATACAATTGGGATGTCCTCCCGGTAAAGCTTGTTCAGAAGCAATTTTCCCCTGTAATCCCTCACAATTACAGGGAGAGCAGCTATCCAGTAGGCATTTTTGAATGGGCTATTTACAATCCGACGGATGAACCGGTCACCGTAGGGATAATGTTCAGCTGGCAAAACCTTGTGGGATATTTCTGGGGTAGGGGCACTATGGGAGGGCATTACAATTACGTTGAAGCCGATGATAAAGTCGTTGGGATTGTGTTGACCCGAGAGGGCGGTGAAGTCACTGAAGAGTGGGATGGTTCCTTTGCCATAGCCACCAGGAAAGTCCCCGGGGTAGAAGTTACTTACAACGCTCGTTTTCCCATTGCAGATGGTGGCCCCCTGTGGACTGATTTTTCCAGTGACGGCAAACTCAGCAATGTAGAGGACCGTCGTCCTTCTGAACCCTTAGAGATGGTAGCTGCAGCCCTGGCGGTTACTGTAGATCTGAGACCCGGAGAGCTGATCACGGTTCCCTTTGTCCTGGCGTGGGATTTCCCCATTATGGAGTTCGGGGCCGGTGAAAAATGGTATAGGCGATACACTCGCTTTTTCGGCAAGAGTGGAAGAAACGCTTTAATTATTGCTCGGGAAGCTCTTGAAAATTATCATGCGTGGGAAAAGGCGATAGAAGATTGGCAAAGGCCAATCCTCGAAGACAGAAGGCGCCCTGAATGGTATAAAACTGCTCTCTTTAACGAACTATATTACCTGGTGGACGGCGGGACCATATGGGAGAACGGTCGCGTGGGCGGTCAAGAGCCAGAAGGTATAGGGCGTTTTGCCTATCTTGAGTGCTTTGATTACCCCTTCTACAACACTTTTGACGTCCATTTCTATGCTTCTTTCGCTCTAATTCAGCTTTGGCCGGAGTTGCAAAAAAGCCTGATGAGGGATTTCGCTGCAGCTATCGGGATGGAAGACAAAGAATTTGTCCGGATAGGAGCTACCGGCAAGAAAGCTCAGCGCAAGGTAGCCGGAGCTGTCCCTCACGATTTAGGGAGCCCGGACGAGGCCCCGTGGGTTAGGCCAAATGCTTACAGATGGCAGGATTCCAACATATGGAAGGACCTGAACAGCAAATTCGTATTGCAGCTCTGGCGGGATTATGTTTTCACTGGGGATGAAAGCCTGGTCAAAGACCTCTGGCCAGGGGTGGTCCAGGCGCTAGATTACCTGCATCGTTTCGATGAGGACGAAGATGGGCTGCCCGACCACGCAGGCATACCCGATCAGACTTATGATACCTGGCCCATGAAAGGAGCAAGCGCTTACAGCGGTAGTCTATTGCTGGCAGCTCTGGAGGCCGCCATTGAAATGGGCAGAATAGTTGGCGATGAGGAGCGTGTTGGCTTCTACTCTCAGTGGCTTGAACTGGCAAAACGCTCCTTTGAAGAGAAACTGTGGAATGGTCGGTATTACAAATTTGACTCCGAAGGTCCCACTTCAGACAGCATAATGGCCGACCAGCTGGTAGGTCAGTGGTATGCGGATGCCACAGGTCTGGAACCCATTGTGCCACCGGAGCACATAGAGCTCGCCCTGCGCACCATTTATAGATATAACGTGGCTGGGTTCGCCAACGGTGAGATGGGCGCAGTCAATGGTATGAGGCCAGATGGGAAGGTGGATAGAACGGGCGAGCAATCTCAGGAAGTCTGGACCGGCACTACTTACGCACTGGCGGCCTTCATGCTTCACCGGGGACTTGAAGAAGAAGCATGGAAGACTGCCTGGGGTATTTACAACGTTACCTATAACCGCGGGTACTGGTTCCGTACTCCGGAAGCCTGGGATATCACCGGCAACTTCCGTGCCAGCATGTACATGCGTCCTCTGAGCATATGGGCTATTGAACGGGCTTTGGAAGCACGGAAGTGATAAACAGCTCAGCTATTAAGGTCATGGGCGTTGAGTTTGCACTCTAAGGGCTGAAAGATCACTGCCAATTTATGGATGAGCATGTAGATGAGAGGTATGCTTATGAAAACTATGAGAGAGCTAACCGTTCAATTGATGTTTGACCCTGGCTTGCCGCTGTTGCTTGAAGTCTTCAACAGGAAAATAAATGGGTTTGCGGAGAGCCGGTGGATAAAGCTGAATCTACATCTAACGCCGTGGGAGAAAGGGTGGGCTGAATTGATGAAAACGGCCCTTTACAGGTGGGGACCAGATGTTTCCGAAGTGGGAACAAGCTGGGTAGAAGGCCTGGTGAACTTGCAGGCTCTGCGCCCTTTCACCAGTGAAGAGGTGGAACTGATAAGGGGCAATTATGAATTCTTGCCTGCTTCGTGGGATACGGCTTACATAGCAGGTGATCCACGGGTATGGTCCATCCCGTGGATGGCAGATACCCGTCTAACTTATTATCGGCTCGATATCTTTGAAAAAGCCGACGTTGACCCCGAAAGGGCTTTTTCTTCTCACGAGACTTTTCTGGAAGCACTGGAAAAGCTCGCCAGAGCAGAGGTAGAAATCCCTCTGGCCATTCCCACTGCACCCGAAAACCCCACCCTCCACGTGGCCGCTTCCTGGGTCTGGGCCACGGGCGGAGAGTTTATGAGCCCGGATGGGCAGAAAGTTCTCTTTAATGAGCCCGAGGCTGTAGAGGGCTTTTGCAGGTACTTTGACCTTTACCGCTACATAGCCCCATCCATCCAGGGCATGGGTGACGCTGAGGTTAATCCCCTCTTCCGGAAGGGCCGAGTTGCTATCTTGATAAGTGGGCAGTGGGTGCTCAATTCTATCCGTAGCGGCGACGCAGCTCCGGAAGTCCTTGAAAACTTGGGAGTAGCGCCGGTCCCCGGAGTGCCCTTCGTAGGCGGCGGTAATCTGGTCATATGGCAGCATGCCCGTTACCCGGACCTGGCCATTGAAACGGTAAGTTTCCTGACCAGCCTGGAAATGCAAGAAACCTGCTTCAAGGCTCTGTGGATGCTTCCCACGCGTTTAGAAACCCTCAAAAGCGATCTCTTTGAGAAAGATGAAGCTTTACGCGTCATAAGGAACAATCTCCTCAGAGGCAAAGCCTTCAAAGGTGCCTACATGTGGGGCATAGTTGAGGATGGGCTCTGCAGTCTTATAGCCTCTATCTGGAACACCTTGTTTGCAAAGGCCGAAGCAGGAAGGGTTGATTTGAGACAGATGGTTTCTGCAGAACTTGACAAGCTTGCAACCGCCATAAATAGCGCCCTTTATGATAGATTCTGGAAAAGGCAGGCGGCGATAGCAAGTTAGGAATTGCGTTGGCCAGGGGAAATTCATGTTAAAGCCAGCTACCTCTGTTCTTAGGTAAATTATTGCGGAGGCGCCTTATGAAATACGGTTATTTTGAGGACACCGCTCGCGAATACGTAATAACGAACCCTAAAACACCGGTGAAATGGATAAACTATATCGGCACTCTTGAATTCGGTGGGTTCGTAGACCACACCGGAGGAGCCCTCATCTGCCGCAGGGACCCTGCCCTCAACCGCATAACCCGTTACCTTTTTCTTCTGCCGAATTCAGAGTTCAAGGGGGAAACCCTTTACATACGCTTCCGCGAGGGTAACGGCTATCGCATCTTCTCGCCCTTTTTTGTTCCCACCCTTGACCCCTACGAATTTTACGAATGCCATGTGGGCCTGGGCTATACCCGCATAGTATCCAAATTTTACGGCATCGTCACCGATGTCACCATCTTCGTGCCTGTTGGCGAAACCTGCGAGATCCGGGATATAAAAGTCACCAACACCACCGACAGGCCACTGGAAATCGATATAATTCCAGTTGTGGAATATTCTCATCCCGATGCCCTAAAGCAACTGACTAACAACGACTGGGTTCCTCAAACCATGCAGAGTAAGGCGCACTGGGAAGAGGGGGGATACCTCGTACTGAGCCAGTTTCCATTCATGTTCAAGGAAACTCAGATTAATTACTTCACGTCCAACCATCCAGTCTCTTCCTTTGAGAGCGACCGCAGACGCTTTCTGGGCGATAACGAGTACGGTACATGGGCCAGACCACTGAGCCTGCTTCAGGATGAACTGAGCAACTATGAAGCTCTTCGTGGCGATAACATCGGAGCCCTCTTGCATCACATGGGGATCGTCAATCCCGGTGAAACCGTGCGTCTCGTAACCCAGCTTGGGCAAGCCGAAAGCGTGGAAAAAGCACTTCCATCAATTCGGCGCTTCCGCAAGCCTGAAGAAGTAGAAAGAGCTCTGGATGAGTTGAAGCTATGGTGGGAGGAGTACCTCTTGCGCCTTCAAGTTGAAACGCCTGACCGAGCAACAAACATTTTGCTCAACATTTACAATCCCCGCCAATGTTACGTGACCTTCAACTGGTCCCGCGAACTTTCACTCTACCAGCCTGGTTACGGGACTCGAGGCATCGGATTCCGGGATAGCTCTCAGGATGTTTTGGCCATTATGTCCCGCATCCCCGATGACGCCAGAGCTCTTATCCGCAAGCTTCTTATGGTCCAGAAAAAGAACGGCTCAGCTATGCACCAGTTCTACCCTCTGACCATGGAGGCCAATGAGGGTGATGCGCGCTTTGCGCCAGATCGCCCCAAATACTACAGTGATGATCACCTCTGGGCCGTGCTGGCTGTAACTGCTTATCTTAAAGAAACTGGCAACATAGCCTTTCTGGACGAAGAAATCCCTTACTATGAAAAAGGACCCGATGGGAAACCTTTAGAAAGCGGGACAGTACTGGACCACCTGCGCAGAGCTATTGAATTCACATGGAACGACCGAGGCGCTCACGGATTACCCCTTCTGGGCTTTGCTGATTGGAACGACACCGTGAATCTCCTTCCTGGCGCAGAATCGGTCTTTACTGCCTGCCTTTTCGGCAAAGCTCTGCTTGAAATGATGGAACTCTGCCATTACTTGGGCGATGAAGGATCCCTGGAGCGCTACCGGCGCTACTACGAAGAGATAAAGGAGCTTGTAAACAGATATGCCTGGGATGGCGAATGGTACATAAGCTATTTTGATTGCGACGGTTCGCCTCTTGGTTCCAAGATTAACACCGAGGGGAAAATTTTCGTCTATGTGCAAGCATGGCTTGTGATGGCAGGCTTTGCTCCCCCCGAGAGAGCCCGAAAAGCTCTGGATGCCGTTTACAGGTATCTTAACACGTCCAAAGGCATAAAACTGAGTTTGCCAGGCTATAAACGTTACGATCCCGCCAAGGGCGGAGTAACCACTTACCCACCCGGAGCCAAAGAAAACGGTGGGATTTTCCTGCATCCAAACTCCTGGGTTATAATCGCCGAAACCCTTATGGGCAACGGAGACCGGGCCTATGAATATTACGTTCAGATAAACCCTATCCTCAAAAACGACATGATAGATGAATACGAATGTGAACCTTACGTTTTCGCCCAGAACTTGCTGGGTGATGAACACCCGCAGTTTGGCCTGGCTCGCAACAGCTGGCTTACAGGCACGGCCTCCTGGGCTTATATAGCCGCTACCCAATACATCCTTGGAATACAACCCCACTACAAAGGGCTGATAATAGACCCCTGTATCCCTTCTCGGTGGCAAGAGTTTCGCGTTAAACGTCAATTCCGAGGAGCCACCTATGACATAGTGGTGAAAAACCCGAAAAATATATGCAAAGGCGTTGCCCTGGTGAAACTAAACGGGCGTGAGTTGGAAGGCAACCTCCTACCCGTGCAGGAGCCCGGTAGTGAGCACAAAGTTGAAGTGATTATGGGAAACCCGAAAGATTAGATGCCCTTAACTAAAGCTCTTCCTTAAAAACCAAGCCCCCGAAGACCCTGGAAAGGTCAGAAACCCCGGGTTAGATAGATTATCCGCTTGAGCACAACCTGGCAGAAATAGCGCCAGGCGTGGGTCGTGGTGCCTGGAATACGCCAGACCAAGAGCTTGCGGCCTTTGACTTTTGATTACCTTTGAAATATAATGGGTAAAGCACTGCGCTGGTGAAGATTCTGGAGGAATCTATGGACACTTTTGAGCTCCTTAAAAAGCTCTCGGAGGCACCCGGAGTCTCAGGTAGCGAAAGCGAAGTTTCCCGGATCGTAGCTGAAGAGTTCAAAAAATATGTGGACGAGGTCAGGACCGATGCCCTCGGCAATGTGATCGGCCTGAAAAGAGGGACAGGGCCATCACCGCGCCGTATAATGTTAACCGCTCATATGGACGAAATCGGCCTTATGGTTTCAGAAATAGAGAAAGGCTTTATCCGCTTCACAACGGTGGGAGGGATAGACGAGAGAGTTCTCCCAGGTCAGGAGGTTATAGTCCACGGCCTCCGACCTCTTCCTGGCGTTATCGCCACGAAGCCCCCTCACCTTCTTTCCCCAAAGGAGCGCATGAAAGTAACCCCGAGGGACCAGCTCTTTGTAGATGTGGGTTTGCCGGAGGAAGAAGTTAATTCCCTGGTGAAGGTGGGGGACTTTATAAGTTTTGCCGCCAGGTGCGTGAAACTTCAGGGGGATATGGCCTCGGGCAAGGCTTTTGATGACCGAGCTTCAGTAGTGGCCCTCATCTACTGCCTTGAACTTCTTTCCCAGATGAGACACCGCTGGGATGTTTACGCTGTGGCTACTTCCCAGGAAGAAATGGGCTTAAGAGGGGCAGTGGTAAGTGCTTACGGCATAGCTCCGGATCTGGCCATAGTCATAGACGTGGGCTTTGGGGATAGTCCTGGCCTTTCAGAGGCCGAAACTATCAGGGTGGGAAAAGGGCCCGCAATAGCCATAGGACCCAATTTCCACCCCCTCCTCAGGGAAGCTCTGATTAAGACTGCAAAGGAGCTGGAGATTCCCTACCAGATTGAAGCTATACCAGGCCCCAGTGGCACCGATGCCTGGGCTATCCAGGTCTCACGGGAAGGGGTCCCCACCGCCTTGCTATCCATACCCCTGCGCTACATGCACACCCCAGTGGAGACCCTCTCCCTCAAAGACATTGAACGCACCGGCCTGCTTCTGGCCAACTTTATATCCCGATTGGAAAAATTCCCTCCGGAGTGAAGGTCTATGCTCCTCAAAGAGCTTTCTGAAGCTCGCGGAGTTTCAGGAAACGAGGGGAAAGTCCGGGAAATAATCCGGGAACATATAGAAACCCACGTGGACCAGATCTCGGTGGATAGCATTGGAAACCTTATAGCTTTTAAGAAAGGCGACGGTTCTATCCCCCTCAAAGTAATGCTGGCTGCCCATATGGACGAGATAGGCTTTATGGTCACCCACATAGACGAAAAGGGTTACCTGCATTTCAGCCCGGTGGGAGGAATTGACGAAAGAGTTATTCCCGGAAAGCGGGTTCTTGTGGGGGATAAAGCCATCCCTGGAGTAATTGGCCTGAAACCCGTGCACCTCCTCAAAGAAGAAGAGCGCTCTCAGATCACTCCGCTGGAAAGGCTCGTGATAGACATAGGGGCAGGGGATAGAGCCTCTGCTGAGAAGGTGGTCAGCGTGGGCGACTGCGCAACTTTTGATGTAGCTTTCCAAGAGCTTGGCTTTCGCAGGGTTAGAGGGAAAGCTTTTGATGATCGGGCAGGGTGCGCCGTGCTGGTAGAATTGGTGAAAGAACGGTTCCCTTTTGACCTCTACGCTGTTTTCACCGTGCAGGAAGAAGTGGGATTGCGGGGAGCGAAGGTGGCCGCCTACGCCATAGAGCCCGATGTCGCCTTCTCCATAGAGGGAACTGTGGCCGACGACCTGCCGAAGGATAAAGACGTAAGCCCGACTGCAAAGCTCGGGCATGGCCCCGCTATAACCCTGATGGACCGAACATTTGTTGCCTTTCACCCTCTGGTGCGCCTTTTAGTGGAGGCCGCTGAGGCCGAAGGAATCCCCTATCAGTTCAAACAGCCCTTAGTGGGAGGAACGGACTCTGGCGCTATCCACCTTGCTCGAAAAGGGGTTCCCTCCGCCACGGTGGCGGTCCCCTGCCGCTATATTCACTCACCCCTTTCCATTCTCAGCCTTGATGACCTTGAAAACACACTCCGGCTGATGAAGGCGGCCCTGAGGAGGCTCAGGCCAGAGCACTTGAAGGTAGAATGAGGAGGGGAAATGGTAGAGCTCATAAAAACTCTGACAGAAACTTATGGACCGGCGGGGAATGAAGCTCGGATCCGCCAGCTCCTACGGGATATGGTGAAAGACAAAGCAGATGAAGTTAAAGTGGATGCCCTGGGCAACCTGATAGCCCTTAAGAAAGGCAAAGGCGGAAAGAAAGTCATGTTAGCTGCCCACATGGATGAAATTGGCATCGTGGTAAACTACGTTGATGAAAAGGGCTTTTTGCGCTTCTCGGCTATGGGAGGCGTTTTCCCTCATACCCTGGTGGGGAACAGGGTGGAATTTGAGAACGGAGTGGTGGGAGTCATAGGAGTTGAGAAGCTGGAAAGTCCGGAAAAGGTCCCCACTTTTGACAAACTTTATATAGATGTAGGGGCTGAAAGCCGGGAAGACTGCCCGGTGAAAGTAGGAGACATAGGTGTCTTCTCCCGCCCCCTGGTGGCTCAGGGCAACAGGCTAATAGCCAAAGCCTTTGACGACCGCATAGGGTGTGCTATTCTGGTCAAGCTCTTAGAAGAGCTTAAAGATTGCCCCCATGACCTCTACATAGTCTTCACCGTTCAGGAGGAGCTGGGGCTCAGAGGGGCGATAACTTCGGCTTATGGCATTGCTCCCGATGTAGGAATAGCGGTGGATGTTACCCGGACGGGGGATACGCCCGAAGCGCCTAAAATGGCGGTAACCCTGGGTAAAGGGCCAGCTATAAAGGTTAAAGATGCCCGAATGGTTTCCCATCCCGGAGTAAGGCAAGCTCTTATCCGCGCCGCCGAAGAGGAAGGTATACCCTATCAGCTGGAGGTTCTGGAAGGCGGCACTACTGATGCAGCAGCCATCCAGCTTACCAGGGAAGGAATTCCAGCTGGAGTTATCTCCATCCCCTGCCGTTACATCCACACCCCATCGGAGATGGTGGACCTGAGGGATGTGGAGAATGCTGTAAAGCTTCTCCTGCGTTACCTTTCCTTTGCAGAGCTTGCCTGAACAGGGCGGGAGGAATGTTATGCAGAGTAAAACTCGTTTCTTTACCATAGTCCTCATAATTCTGGCTTCCCTCTGCTGTGCCACTATTTTCATAGGAGGAGGGTTCTGGGCCATCTACCGTTACTACGTTTCAAGAGAAGGGATAACCCCATCCCCCGTAGCGGTAACTCCCCAACCGGGAGGGGTATTAAGGATAGCTGGCTTTGAACCTGTAACCCTTGACCCCGCTTTGGTGGAAGATATTTACTCCGCCGAATACGTGACGAAAATTTTCTCGGGCCTTGTAACCCTGAACGAATTCCTGGAAGTTGCTCCGGATCTGGCTGAAAGATGGGAAGTAAGCGGTGATGGAACTGTTTACACCTTCTATCTGCGAAAGAACGCTTATTTCCACAATGGGAAACCCGTTACCGCTGAAGACGTCAAATACTCCCTGGAGCGCGCCTGTGACCCCGCCACTGGCTCCCATACAGCCGGCATTTACCTTGACGATATAAAAGGGGTTAAGGAGAAACTGGCCGGGGAAGCCCCTGAAATAGAGGGAGTTGAGGTCCTGGACCAGTATACCCTTCGTATCTCCATAGATGCTCCCAAGGCTTACTTTCTGGCTAAACTTACTTACCCTGTAGCCTTCGTGGTGGATAAAGAAAATGTAGAAAGCGGCTCCGATTGGACTTCCAGACCCAATGGGACCGGCCCCTTCAAGCTCAAAAGCTATGACCCCGAGAAAGGTATAACCCTTGAAACCTTCGCCAACTTTTACGGCCAGAAGCCTCTTATCGAGCAAGTTGAGTTCATATTCCCCGAAGGTTCACCCTTTGTCATGTATCAGACGGGAGAAATAGATGTGACCCCAGTCGGGGTGGAGAACATAGAGCAGGTGCTGGACCCTCAAAACCCCATGAGCAAAGAATTAATGAAAGTTTCATCCCTGGACCTAATGTATGTGGCCTTTAACGTAAAGAAAGAGCCCTTTGAAGACCCGGATGTGCGAAAGGCCTTTGCGTGCGCTACGGATCGGGCAAGTATCGTTAAAGCTCTTTTTAAAGGAATGGTCAAAGAAGCGAAGGGCATCCTTCCCCCGGGAATGCCCGGCTACACTGAAAAAGCAAAGGGCCTGGTTTGTGAACCATCTCAGGCTATGGATTTTCTCAAGAGATCCTCTTATGGAGGGCCAGAAGGGCTTCCATCCATAACTTTAAGTGTGAGTGGGAGCACAGCTCTTGCTCAGGCGCTGGTTGAGATGTATAAAAATTCCTTAGAGGTCGCGGTAGAGATTGAACAGATCCCTTGGGACCTTTTCCTGAGGGAAGTTAATGAGCACAAATTGCAGATGTTTATCCTGGGGTGGAGTGCCGATTACCCCGATCCCCACAATTTCCTGGATATTCACTTTCACAGCCAGAGCCCTGGCAACAACACAGGCTATTCCAACCCGGAAGTGGATAGGCTCCTGGAGGAAGCCAGAGTGGAAAAGGACCACAGCAGAAGAATGGCCCTTTACCAGCAAGCCGAAGACTTGATCCTTAAGGATGCGCCATGGGTGCCCCTCTTCCATGGGGTTGATTATATCTTGGTGAAGCCTTACGTCCGGGAGTTTGTGGTATCGCCTATTGGCACCCTTTATTTGAATAAAACCTACATTTCCAGATAAGCGGCGGATATGGGGGCACTCCTGGAGATCAAAAACCTGAAGACTCGATTCTTCACCCAGGAAGGGGTAGTTCATGCTGTAAATGGCATTTCCCTTTACCTCAACGAGGGAGAAACCCTCGGACTTGTGGGGGAATCGGGTTGTGGGAAAAGCGTGAGTATGCTCTCAGTTCTGAGGTTGATCCCCCAGCCACCGGGCCGAATCGTTGGGGGAGAGGTGTGGTTTGAAGGCAAAGATCTGCTCAAAATAAGCGAGGATGAGATAAGGAAAATTCGGGGCAACAAAATAGCCATGATTTTCCAGGACCCTATGACTTCCCTTAACCCGGTCCTGACCATAGGCCAGCAGCTTGGAGAGCCCCTCATGCTCCACAAAGGGATGAGCAAGAAAGAGGCCCGGGAAGAGTCCATCCGCCTTCTGAAGACTGTGGGGATCCCGGAGGCAGAGAAGCGCATAGACGATTACCCCCACCAGTTTTCAGGGGGGATGCGCCAGAGGGTTATGATCGCCATGG
Source organism: Anaerolineae bacterium (assembly GCA_025062375.1). Classification (NCBI taxonomy): domain Bacteria; kingdom Bacillati; phylum Chloroflexota; class Anaerolineae; species Anaerolineae bacterium. Next base: position 18,527 of record JANXAG010000010.1, read on the forward strand.
CTCTGGCCTGCAACCCCAAAATCTTGATAGCCGATGAGCCCACTACGGCTCTGGACGTCACCATCCAGGCGCAGATCATTGACCTGGTGAAAAGGTTAAGGGATGAAATGGGGATGGCCGTCATCTGGATAACTCACGATTTGGGGATAATAGCTGGGCTGGCTCAGAGGGTGAACGTAATGTATGCTGGCTTCATCATAGAGGCTGCTCCCGTTAAGAAACTTTACGGTGATCCCCGCCACCCTTACACCATGGGCCTTCTGCGCTCAGTCCCAAGGGTTGATGCCCCCGTCAAAGAGAAATTAACCCCCATTGAAGGCCTTCCCCCAGATTTGATAAGCCTTCCTCCAGGGTGTCCTTTCGCTCCAAGGTGCGAATATACTATAGACCGTTGCCTGGAGGAGAACCCAACGCTGGAGCCCGTGGATACAGACCATTCAGTGGCCTGCTGGGTGGACGTTAAAACCCGTGCGCCAAGGTTTTGAGGGAGGTGTACAGGAGTTGAAGGAAAAGGATAGGATTCTCGTGCGGGTGGAACATCTTAAAAAATACTTTCCCATCACCAGGGGCATTATTTTCCAAAGAACCATCGGCTATATCCGGGCGGTTGATGATGTGAGCTTTTTCATCCGCAAGGGGGAAACTTTCGGCCTTGTCGGAGAATCGGGCTCTGGCAAAACCACCGTTGGCCGTACCATCCTGCTGCTGCATCGCCCCACTTCCGGTAAAGTTTATTTTGATGGGATTGACCTTACGGCCCTCAAGGGCGAGGAACTGCGCCGGATGCGCCGCCGAATGCAGATAATTTTCCAGGACCCCTATGCTTCCCTCAATCCCAGAATGACGGTTGGAGATATTATCGGAGAACCCCTGGAAATCCATGGGATCGCCAGGGGCAGGGAGAAACGCGAAAGGGTTATGGAACTTCTTCAGGTTGTGGGCCTTAATCCCTATTTCATAAACCGCTATCCCCATGAGTTCTCTGGAGGCCAAAGACAGCGCATAGGGGTTGCCAGAGCCCTGGCTATGAATCCCGATTTCATCGTGTGCGACGAGCCCATCTCAGCTCTGGATGTTTCAATCCAGGCTCAGATCATAAACCTTCTGGAGGAGCTTCAGGATAGATTCGGGCTCACTTATCTCTTCATAGCTCATGATCTGGCAGTGGTTCGTCACATTTCCAATCGGGTGGCTGTAATGTATCTGGGCAAGATTGTGGAACTCACCGATCGTGACAGCCTTTACAACAACCCCCTCCACCCTTATACCCAGGCTCTTCTTTCGGCAATCCCTATTCCTGATCCGGTGGTGGAAGAACGCCGGCGGCGTATAATCCTCAAGGGAGAGATCCCAAGCCCAGCTAATCCTCCTTCAGGCTGTCGTTTCCATACACGCTGCCCGGTGGTAATGGATATTTGCAAAGAAGTGGAGCCAGAATTCAAGGACATAGGTGGCGAACATTGGGTCGCTTGCCACAGAATTAGCTAAAGGGGGTGTGTATAATGAACCAGCGTATTTTGCGTGAAATTGAGAACATAGTGGGGGAAGGAAACGTCCTGGCCGACGATATAGACCTCCTCCTTTATTCCTACGATGCTTCCTTTCCCGAAAGCAAGCCCGATGTGGTGGTTTTCCCTCGGTCTGTTGAGGAAATTTCCCGCATAATGGCCTTAGCTTCAGCCGAGCAAATCCCAGTTATACCCAGAGGAGCAGGGACAGGGCTGAGCGGAGGGGCCGTTCCGGTAAAGGGGGGAATGATCCTTTCCCTCACCAGGATGACCCGTATCCTTAAAATAGATACTGAAAACCTGGTGGTGGAAGTGGAGCCGGGAGTCGTGAATTCCCACCTACAGATAGCTTTAGCTCCTTACGGCCTCTTTTACCCTCCCGATCCAGCCAGCATGAAGGTTTGCACCCTGGGAGGGAACGTAGCGGAAAATGCCGGTGGCCCCCGTTGCCTGAAGTACGGAGTGACCAAAGATTATGTTTTGGGGCTGGAAGTGGTTCTGCCCGATGGAGAGATAATCCACACCGGGGGTCAGGTTATAAAGAACACCTCGGGGTATGACCTCACCCGCCTCTTTGTGGGGTCTGAGGGCACCCTTGGGGTAATAACCAAGATAATTTTAAGGGTTCTGCCCCTCCCCGAGGCTAAAAAGACCATGCTGGCGATATTTGACTCCTTGGATGCAGCTTCAAAGACCGTCAGCGCCATCGTGGCGGCTGGCATAATACCTACAACACTGGAACTTATGGACAACCTCCTCATCCGTTGTGCCGAGGAATTCACCCATGTTGGTCTCCCCACGGATGCCGAAGCCCTGCTCCTCATAGAGGTGGACGGGGCTAAGGAAGCTCTTCCTCCTCAGGTTCAGGCTATAGAAAACATTTGCCGCAGGGAAGGGGTAAGAGAGATAAGGATCGCTGCCTCTGCTGCTGAAGTGGATAGACTGTGGCTTGCTCGCAGGACAGTTATAGGAGCTGTTGCCAGGGTCAGGCCTTCATTGGTCCTTCAGGATGTGACCGTTCCCAGAAGCCTCTTGCCGGAGATGGTGTCCCGCGTTGTTGAAGTATCCAGAAAAGTGGGCTTGCCTATAGGTGTCCTTGCCCACGCTGGCGATGGCAACCTTCATCCCCTCATCCTCTTTGATAGCCGTATTCCGGGGGAGCTGGAGAAAGTCCATCAGGCTGAAGAGGAGATCTTCGCCTCGGCCATTGAGCTTGGAGGAACCCTTACAGGGGAACATGGCATAGGCCTCACCAAGAGGGAATATTTCTCCTGGCAATTTTCGCCAAAGGAGATGGAAGTTACGAGAAACATTAAAAAGGCCTTTGACCCGATGAACATTTTGAATCCAGGAAAGATTTTGCCAGAATAGGGGGAGATAGAGATGGAACTCCATGAAGCCCTTTACAGGTGCAATAAATGTGGTTTCTGCCAGGCTTCTTGCCCCTTTTACCAGTTCACACGAGAAGAGTGGAGCAGCGCCCGAGGAAGGCTCAGGCTAATAAGGGAAGCTCTGGAAGGCCGGCTTGCTACTTCTGATAAATACAGCCGAAGGCTGTACCGCTGTTTCATGTGCGGAGCTTGTTCTGTTACCTGCCCGAGCGGGGTGCCGGTGGAGGAAATCCTCCTCAAAACCAGAGAGGCATTGGCTCTCAAGGGGTTCATCCCTTCCCCCCTGGAAGAGTTAGGCCTGAGAGTTAGTTCTACAGGCAATATCTCAGGGGAAGACAAATCCCTGCGCCTTTCCTGGGCTCAGAACCTGGATTTTCCCGTCCGCCGCAATGGTAAGCCAGAGATGGTTTACTTCGTAGGGTGTGTTTCATCCCTGTATCCCCAGGCCTATGGCCTTCCTCAGAGCATGGTTTACCTTCTGGAAAGGTGTGAGGTTAATTACTCGGTTCTGGGGGAAGAAGAAGTCTGTTGCGGCTATCCTCTCCTCATCAATGGGCAAGTAGAACTGGCCAGGGACATGGCCAAGAAGAACATCTCCAGAGTAAAAGAAACTGGAGCCAGCGTTCTTCTGACCACCTGCCCCTCCTGTTACAGGATGTGGAAGAAATTTTACCCGGAGCTTCTCGGGGAAGATAGCGGCCTGAAAGTGATTCACTCAGTTCAATGGCTTGCAGAGGCTGGGCTTTCCTTCAAACCCTTTGAGGAAAAACTTTCCTATCATGACCCATGCGATTTGGGGCGGGGCTGCAAGATTTACGAAGAGCCCAGGGCTTTCCTGAGTTCTATCCCCGGCGTAAAACTGGTAGAAATGCCTTTCACCAAAGGCGAAGCCCTCTGTTGCGGGGGCGGGGGCAATGTGGAAAGCCTTGAACCCTCAGCTGGTGAAGAAGTGGCCAAGATGCGCCTTGAGCAGGCCCGTATTGCAGGGGCGGGTATAGTAATCACCGCCTGCCCCCAGTGCCGGAGAACTCTCTCAAGGGCCGCAAGGGGAATGGGCCTGAGAGTTCTGGACATTGTGGAACTTGGGGCGAAGCTATTGACATAGATTTTCCGCTCTGGTTATCGGGTCTGCAAGACCACCCTTGGGGGGGTAAACCGAAAAGGCTATCAGGCCCTCTCGCGGAGGAAATCTTTTGCTATTGATGAAATTTACCCCTGCCCAGGAACTCCGGGAGGGAAATTATTGCGCAAACACAGGAGGTGGTATGGCTCCCTACCTTGCCTTGAATTACATCATTACCTTTATCTGCTTCACCGATACCCACCTTCTCCTTCCCATAATGTCCCTTTATGCTCTGAGCATCGGTGCCAGCGTGGGAGCGATAGGCATTATTGTGGGGCTTTACTCCGCAATCAATACCCTGGCCAACATCTTCTTTGGCCGGCTAATTGACAGGGTGGGCTATAAAAGTCCTTTGATTTTTGGGCTATTTGGCGATGCCCTATGCATGTTTGGCTATACTCTGTGCCAATCTCCCGTCTGCCTGGCCCTATTGCGCGGCCTTCACGGGTTAGCAGGTGGAATAGCTGGACCAGCGACCATGTCCTTTACCGGGCAGCGTGTAACCAGAGGAAAGAGGGGAAGAGGTATGGGTTTCTACGGAGCCGCCCTAGCTTTAGCAAGCCTTATAGGCTATGGACTGAGCGGAATTTTAGCTTCCCGTTTGGGATACAAAGCCGTCTTCTACTTTGGATCGGCTTTGTTGTTTTTGGGCGGGATTTTGGCTTTGGCAATGCCAAGAGGTAAGCCTATCGCTCGCCCGGAAGTGGTCGTTGGGGAAGAACTAAGGAAAATAGGAAGCCTTTTGAAAAGAAGGGGGTTAATCATTTCTTACTGCTCTGTATTTGCTCAGTATTTCGCTTTCGGCAGTGTGGTCACTCTGTTGCCTCTGTATGTTAAAGGGTTAGGAATGGAAGCCTTTCAGGTGGCCATGCTCCTCGCCACCTTCACTATTGCTTTCATCTTTCTCCAGTTACCATCCGGGTTTCTGTCTGACAAAGTAGGGCGCTGGATACCTGTTGTTGCAGGGCTTTCATTAAGCGTCGTATCCCTGGTTGCTTTGCCCACTTTGAAGACCTTCACCTCTCTTGCTGCAGTTATGGCGCTATATGGCATGGCTTACAGCTTATTATTCCCCTCCATATCAGCCCTAATCACCGATTATACTGACCATGGGGAACAAGGGTTAGCCACAGGAATCTTTCATGCTTTGCTTACCGCTGGCGTTGGCTTTGGGGCGCCTTTCATGGGCTGGGTTGCTGAATTAACGGGAATTGAGTTGGGCTTGGCCCTCAGCTCGGGGCCGTTTGCTTTAACTTTGTTAATCCTCTTGCTCATTGGGGCCCTTGGCGGCATCGGAAAAGCAAGCAATGGACCTCATTAGAGGTTCGGTGTCGGGGTAGCGTTTCCAGGGGCTTTCAGTATCAAAAAACAACCGTAACAACGTAGTAATAAACGCCAATCGCTGCGAACAGAAGGCTGTCTATTCTATCCAGCATCCCTCCGTGACCCGGGAAGATGGTCCCTGAATCTTTAGCTCCAACCTGTCTTTTAATCATAGAAACAGCTAAATCCCCGAAGGGCGCAGTAGTAGCCACGATAATTCCCAGGGCCAGGCTGTGGTGCAGGGGAATTCCCGCAATGGTTCCGAGAACGATAGCCGCCAGCACTCCGGCCAGCCATCCGCCAATTGTTCCTTCCCAAGTTTTCTTGGGGCTCAGGCGGGGCCAGATGGGCCTCTTGCCCCATTTTAGCCCCACAAAGTAGGCTCCCGAGTCTTCCGCCCAGGTAATAAAAAGGGTTAACAAAACCCAGGTGTAACCATTGGGGAGGGAACGTAAAGAAACAAAATGGCTGATGAGCCAGCCGATATAGAATCCTCCCGCCAGGGTAAGAGCCCAATCAACGGCTGGGTAAATAGTCCGGCGAAAAAGTTGCCAGATGGTAGCAACCACTATCCACGCTGAGAGGCCAAAGGGGAGGAGGTTAAGGTGTGGCCAGAAAGCATTCAAGACCAGAAAAGCGGTGAGGATAAGGCCCATTGGCCAGAGGGGATTGAACCCCCCTTTTTCCATTAATCGGAAAAACTCCCATGTGGCTATGAGGGCGGCCGCTCCCACTACTAAAGCGAAAAGTATTCCCCCAGCCCATGTTATTAGAATAATAGCCGGGATAAGCAAAGCAGCGACCAGGACCCGGTTTCGGAATTGGGATTGCTCTAATTTGGCCATGTAGGAGGAGCTTTTACCTTTCTTTGAGGAGTCCAAATCTTCTTTCACGGCGGCTGTAATCTAAAAGGGCTTTGTATAATTCTTCCTCGTCAAAATCGGGCCAGTAAACGGGCGTGGAATAATACTCAGCGTAGGCGCTTTGCCAGAGGAGAAAATTGGAGAGCCTCATCTCTCCAGCCGTCCGAATTATAAGGTCAGGGTCAGGAATGCCAGCGGTGTAAAGGTGCGAAGAGATAAGCTCTTCGTTAATTTCCTCAGGTTTGTAGCCTTTAGCAACTATCTTGCGAACCGCATCTACGATCTCAGTTCTGCCTCCGTAATTGAAAGCCACGCACAGAATAAGGCGATCGTTCTCCTTGGTAGCTTCCACCACCTGGCGGATTTTTTCCTGAAGTTCCTCAGGGACTCCATCCATCCGGCCTATATGGCGGACCTGCACCCCTTCCTTTACCAGTTCGGGCAGCGATTGGTCTATATACTGGTTCAATAAATTGAAGAGGCCCTCCACTTCCTCTCTGGGCCTTCCCCAGTTTTCAGTGGAGAAGGCATAGATAGTCACGTATTTTATCCCCCATTCTCCACAGGCTCTGAGGACACGGCGCAAGTTTTCTGCTCCAGCTCTGTGGCCTGCCAATCTTGGCAATCCCCTTTGTTTAGCCCAGCGCCCGTTGCCGTCCATTATAAAACCGATATGCTTTGGAAGGTTCTGAATCGCCTCTTTCTTCACTTTCTTTCAGATCTCCATTATCTCTTTTTTCTTGACTTCCCCGATCTCGTCTATCTTCTTCACTATCTCTTCGGTCATCTCATCAAGCCTGTCTCTGGCCCGGAAGAATTCGTCTTCGGAGATAAGTTTTTCGTCCTGCAGTTCTTTCAGCTGCTCCAGGCCATCCCGCCGACAGTTACGGACAGCTATTTTGGCTTCTTCAAGCCTCCTGGAGACTACCTTGACGAGCTCTTTGCGCCTTTCCTCTGTGAGGCGTGGAATATTTATCCTTATGACCTTGCCATCGTTCATGGGAGTAAGGCCCAGGTCCGATTTGAGGATAGCCTTCTCTATGGCGGGTAAGGCGGAAGAATCCCACGGCCTCACCACCAGAAGCCTGGGCTCCGGAGCCGTTATAGAAGCGAGCTGGTTCAGAGGTAAAAGGGTCCCGTAGTATTCCACCTTTACTTTCTCCAGAAGAGCAGGAGAAGCACGCCCTGTCCTCAGAGCCTTGAGGTCTTCCTGAAGAACTTCTACAGCTTTTTCCATTCGGGACCGCACATCCTTAAAGATTTCTTCCACCATATTGGCCTCCTTCAGCAAATTACGGTCCCAACCGGTTCGCCCAGGATCACCTTTTCCAGTGCTCCCTCTTCCCAGAGGTTAACCACGTAGATAGGGAGATTGTGCTCCATACAGAGGGAAATGGCGGTGCTGTCAATCACTCCTACCCTCATTTTCAGGGCTTCCATATAGGAAAGGCGCTCAAAGCGCACAGCATTGGGATTGACTTTGGGGTCATCGGAGTAAACTCCGTCCACCTTTGTGGCCTTTATCAGAACTTCGGCGTGAATTTCCATAGCTCTCAGGGCAGCGGCGGTGTCGGTAGTGAAGTAAGGCTGGCCTGTTCCTGCGGCCATTATGACTACCCTGCCTTTTTCCAGGTGACGGATAGCCCGGAGGCGGATGTAAGGTTCAGCCACACTCCGCATCTCTATAGCTGTCTGAACCCTGGTGGTCACTCCGAGCTTTTCCAAAGCGTCTTGAAGGGCAAGGGAGTTCATCACTGTGGCCAGCATGCCCATGTGATCGGCCGTGGCCTGATCCATCCCATGCTCTATTCCATCGCGGCCGCGCCAGATATTCCCAGCTCCGACCACGATGGCTACTTCAGCTCCCAGGTCTTTTACCGATTTTATCTTACGGGCAACTTCCATAGCTTTTTCGGGGTCAATTCCAAAGCCTTTGGGGCCGGCTAAGGCTTCCCCACCGATTTTTATCATCACTCTCCTGTACTTTAGGTTCATAGAACGACCTCATTTCAAAGGCTCGCCCAACTCAAAGCGCACAAATCGCCTTATCACCACATTTTCCCCGAGTTTGGCTATGGTTTGGGTGATGACCTCTTCCACCGTGGCATTTTCGTCTTTGAGGAATGGCTGACGCAGGAGGCAAACTTCCCGGTAGAACTCTTCCAGCTTGTTTTCCACTATTTTCTCTAAAACCTCGGGAGATTTATCTGAACCTCGGTATTCGGCGAGAATTTCGGCCTTTTTGGCCTCGATGACTTCAGGAGGTATGTCTTCTGGCCTTATATAGAGGGGGTTAAAGGCCACCACCTGCATTGCTAAATCGTGGGCCAGGTTCCGGAAAATTTCCGTCTTGGCTACGAAATCTGTTTCGCAATTCAATTCCACCATTGCCCCTACTTTGTTGCCAGTGTGGATGTAGGCTTCAATGATTCCTTCCCGAGCCTGGCGGGTCATCTTCTTGGCGGCTATAGCGATTCCCCTTTCTTTGAGGTATTGTTTGGCTTTTTCTAAATCACCGCCGCTTTCTTCCAGAGCCTTCTTGCACTCAAGTATCCCGGCTCCAGTAAGTTCCCTAAGCTCTTTGATAAGCTGAGTGAGCTCCTTGCTTTGCTTCGGTTCTACGGCCACTTTGTCACCTCCTTATTCTTCTTCTTCAATCTCGATCTCCATTTCCTCCTCTTCTTCCTCAATTAGCTCTTGAGCCCCCTTGCCCATAAATTTGATCTTTTCTAGGACAGAAGGCCCAAGATAGCGTTCCGGAGCTTCCTCAAAGGAGATTTCCTCCTCTTCTTCGGCCACTTCGGCCTTAATGGTTTCATAGAGCTGACGGCCTTCCAGGACTGCGCTGGCAATTTCAGAGGTTATGACTTTTATAGCCCTTATGGCATCATCGTTGGCTGGAATGCAATAGGTAACCAGTTCGGGGTCGGCATTCGTATCTACCACCCCTACCACCGGAATCCCAAGGCGATTGGCCTCTTTCACCGCCAGAGCTTCCTTGACTACGTCCACCACATAGAGCATGTCTGGAATTCTTTCAAGGCCTTTGAGGCCTCCAATTTTGCGGCGGAGGCGCTCCAGTTCCCTTTCCTTCTTGAGGGCCTCTTTTTTGGGAAGATGGTCAAACTCTCCCATCTCCTTCTGACGTTCCAGGTTCTCTAGGTATTCAATGCGCTTTTTGATGGTCGTAAAGTTGGTGAGGGTTCCTCCAAGCCAGCGTATGTTAACATAAGGCATGCCACAGCGTTTGGCTTCAGTTTCTATAATTTCCTGAGCCTGACGTTTTGTGCCCACAAAGAGGATTATTCCACCTTTGCTGGCAGTATCTTTAACCACTTCGCAGGCTTTTCCCAGAGCAGCAATGGTTTGCTGCAGATCTAAAATGTGAATGCCATTGCGCTCGGTAAAAATATAAGGCTTCATCTTGGGGTTCCACCGCTGTTTCCTGTGGCCGAAATGGACCCCTGCTTCCAAAAGGGTTTTCATGCTTACCGCCACTTTCCTCTCCCTCCTTTCGCAAAGATTTTGGGCAATTTAAAACCCCCAACGAGGGGGGCTTTCTAAAGAAGTATAGCACAAGGTAGAGCTTTATGCAAATTTTTCTGGGCTACAAACTTTCACTTAGTACCTTTTCCGCAGCTTTCTTACCCAGTTCCACCGAGTAGTTCGTCCCCCGGTCCCAGGGATATACATGATGCATGGAGGCCCAGTAGAGGCCTGGGATGGGAGTCTCAAGGGATGGGACAAACCGGGAATGGTTCACCAGAGGGACTGGTTGGGCATATGGCTCCCGGAAAAGCCAGGTTTTCCGGATCCACTCAGGCTTGAAGGAAGGATTGAACCGGAGAAGGTGGGGGATGAAGAGTTCTTCTATCTTCTCCTTGCTGAGACGAAAATACTCGTGGGTGGTCGGAACGTAATCCCCCAGGTACACTATGTGATCGCCGCCGTAATGTGAAGGAGAAATGTAATTGGTGTGTTCCACCAGGGCCAGGAAGGGGAATTCCCCCTTGGGCAGGTTTATCCAGTAGTGGCCGGAGGTCAGGGGGTGTTTCAAGGCTATCACGAGAACTACTGCTCCCAGAGAACGCAGTTGGCTAAGATATTCCCGGTAATTGTCGGGTAGGCCCTTGACTATGGAGGCCAGGATTTTGGGAGAACAGGTGGCTAAGACGGCGTCAAATTTCTTAACTCCGGCCGGGCTTATTACCTCCAGGTGCCTGTCTTCTCTCCTTATTTGCTTCACCGGGCTTTTGAGGTGGATTATGCCCCCTCTTTCCTTGATGTGGGAAGCAAGAACATCAGCGAAGGTCTGGAATCCCCCTTCCATGTAGCCCAGGCGAGGGCTGCGTTTGTGGAGGCGAGCCCAGAACCAGGCCATGTTCACTTCTTTGTAAAGAGGACCAAATTTCCCCGCCAGGAGGGGCTCCCAGAGCACGGTATAGGCCTCGTAGCCCATCCGACACGAAAGCCATTCGTGAGCGGTGTAGTTTTCCAGAGGCTTCCACCTGGTGCTCAGGCGAAGGTAGAGGCCCACAAGTCCAAATCTTATCTTGCCTCTCCAGGAAAGATGGGGAAATCTCAGGACCGCCCAGGGGGAATCAAAAGGGTGGGCTTCGCCTTTGTACCAGATGGAGGTTACGGGCCTCGGGAAAAAAACTTTGTCCTTCAGCCCGAGCTCTTTCAAAAGCTCCAGCACTGTGTAGTCTGAAGCGAACCAGTGGTGGTAGAATCGCTCCAGGGGCCACTCCCAGTTTTCATCCTTAAAGCCTGATGCTAACCCCCCTACTCGCTCGGAGGCTTCAAAGATTTCCACAAAATGCCCTCTTTTGGTCAGTTCGTAGGCTGCTGTGAGGCCGGTGATTCCGGCCCCTACAACCCCTACCTTCATCCACCTTCCTCCGGGTAATAGGTAGCCCAGGCGTCGGGCGATTCCCAAACCTGCACTTTGCTTACCTTCACGTTGGGGAGCGCCTTTTTCACTTCCTGATAGACAAAGGTGGCAATGTTTTCCGCACTGGGGTTTATGGAATCAAAGGGCGGAACCTCGTTCAGGTAAGCGTGGTCAAGGAGCGGGATTATCTTTTCGTCCAGTATTCGCTTGAGTTCGGTGAAATCAAAAGCCAGGCCAATTTCATCCAGGCTTTCCGAGCGGATTGAAACGGCTATTTGGTAGCGATGGCCATGGAGTTTTTCGCATTTACCTCCGTAAAGGCGGAGGCTGTGGGCAGCATCAAAGTGTCTCAGGACTGTAACTTCGTACACCTTTACCCCCTTTTATCCGATGAATTCCCCTATTATGATTTTGCCCTCCAGTTCTTCTGGGGGAAGCGTGGAGGCTCTTTCAATGGTTACGCAATTTTCCTTCCAGAATTTGAGCATTTCCTCAGGTCCCCCCAGTTTGTTTTGCCTGCCGTAGTGGGTGGGACAGGAGCTCAGGACTTCTACGAAGGAGAACCCCGGGTGTATGAGGGCCTTTTTGAGGGCTTTAATCAGCTGATGTATGTGGAACACGGAGTAACGTGCGACATAGGTAGCCCCAGCCCCTACCATGAGTTTGCACAGGTCAAAGGGCCTCTCGGGATTTCCTTTCGGGGTGGTAACGGTGAAGGCCCCAGTGGGGGTAGTAGGAGTGACCTGGCCTCCCGTCATGCCGTAAATCATGTTGTTGGCGCAAATCACCGTCATTTCAATGTTGCGGCGGGCTGCATGAATCAGGTGGTTTCCGCCGATGGAGGCCAGGTCTCCATCTCCTCCTATGACCACCACTTTGAGGGTCGGGTTGGCCAGTTTGATCCCTGTGGCGCAGGCCACGGCTCTCCCATGCAGGGTGTGAAGGGTATCGGCTGCATAATAAGGGCTTGGGATCCATCCTGCGCAACCTATTCCGGATACAAAGACCATACGTTCAAAGTCCAGGCCCAGTTCGTCTATAGCCCTTAGGATAGCACCCATCAGGATGCCATGACCGCACCCTGGGCAAAAGGCCGTTGGGAAAGTTTCAGAGCGAAGATAGCGCCGGATAGAGGCGTTGGTCCCGGGCTTACCACTCTTCCTCTTCATCAAACCTTTCCTCTTCCCAATCGGAGAAGAGCTCTTCTTCCTCTTCCTCTCCCAGCCGGAAAGTCAGGCATCCTTCATCGGGGTCAATTTCAATTTCCTTTGCCTGGCAGATGCCTTTTTTCCAGAACATACAGTCTTCAATATAGCAGCGTACCCTCGTCATTTTACCCCTCTTCAAACAAACTGTGCGCGAACGCACAGTTTGCCCTGGGTATTTGTATCCCGCCTTTCAGTCTGCTCCATCCCAGGGAGGCGGTATTTGGAGCAGAGCAATCGCCAAACTTGCTTAACCTCCTTCACCAAGGTCTACTTTTATAGAGATATATCGGCCAAGACCGCCTTGTAAGGCGGAGACCATCCCTTTTATCGTTCTGGCGACGATTTGACGAGTGAATTCTTTAAAGATAGGCACTCCTCTTCCGTCCACCGTGATAGAGACAAGTGGAAATTCCCGTTTCTCAAGAACCCTGGCCTCAAGGAGGTCCGCCAGGGCTTCAGTTTCCTCAAAGGAGAACTGGGGAACGGGCACATTGAGAGGTTCATCAGTAACCACTGCTAAGAGTTCCTGGGGCGAGCACAGGAGGTCGCCTCCCACAGCTTTGCGGTGGACCTCTATCTTGGGTTTGTCAGCTCTTTTGTAGCCTTCAGTGAGGATTATATCTACGTCGGTGATGTAAGAAGCTACTTCGTCCAACGTTAGCTCGCTTTCCAGTCTTTTTATCAAGGCCAGCCTGTTGGGGGAGGCTATCACCACCACATCGCTTCCGGCCTGGGCATGACGCCATGAATCTTTACCGGGATGGTCTATGTCAAAACCATGGGTATCATGCTTTATCGTGCCCACCCTGTACCCGCGTTTCTTCAGCACCGCTATCAGTTTTTCCAGAAGGGTGGTTTTGCCTGAGTTTGATCTCCCCACTACTGAAATTATGGGTGTTCCAGACATTTCGCAAGGCCCCTCAGCGAATTATCAATGAAAGAAGGAGCATAAACACAAACATAACCAGCGCCGTTATGCCCGCCCTTCTAAGGTCGCTATAAATGTAGGGGTATTCTTTCCGGAAGTCAACCCTTAAAGCTGGTCGCTCGGGGATTTTAACGACAGGCGCAGGGCTTGGCTTTGAGACGATGGTTTTCTCTTCCCTTCGCTTTTCCTTACGGGCACGAACCTTTTTCTTCTTCTTTTTGGCCATCCTTCCTCCTCCCCAACGGTTTGGAAAACATTGTAGGCACAGAGGATTTTTTGTCAAGGACACCCCAGGCTCAGAGCTTCCAGCCTACTTGAGGGTAGACATGGCTTTGAAGAGGGCAGATGATGGCAGTTTTTTCCCATCGCTACAGGTGAGGATCTCTTCACCGGGAAACTGCAGGTGTTTTTTAAAGTTTTCTGGTGGCGTCGCCACTTTTTTCAGGCAATCCCAGGATAAAAGGTTACTGTTCCTGAGGGGGTAAGGTGAATTTCAGGATTCGGCAACTGCCAGAGTCTGCCACGTAAAGGTTCCCCTCCTTATCTACCGCCAGGCCAATGGGAAGGTTAAGTTGATCATAACGGCCAATGGAGAAAAGGAAATTGCCTTCTAAATCAAAGGCCAGGATACGGTGGAACTCCGGGTCGGTGACAAAGAGACGTCCATCCGGGCTTATCGCCAGGTATGGTTTGTTGACTACGGATTGGCTTTCCCAACCGTGGATGCGCCATTCTTTGATGAAGTAAAAGTTCTCGTCAAATTTCTGGATCCGTCTGTTCCAGGTATCGGCTACATAGATATTGCCTTGCGCATCCAAAGCTATTCCCACGGGTTCGTCGAAGAAGCCTTCCTGAGTGCCAAAGCCTCCCCACTGGCCCAGGAAAAGACCTTCAGGGGAGAATTTCTGGATCCGTTTGTTTCCCGTATCGGCCACGTAAAGGTTGCCCTGGCGATCAATGGCAATGGTTCTGGGGCCCCAGAAGGCCCCAGGCTGTCCCAGTTTGCCTTCGGTATTGACGAAGTGGCCCCATGAGGTTATGAAGTTCCCCTGGGAGTCAAACTTCTGAATCCGGTGATTCCATGTATCAGCTACGTAAATGTAACCTTTCTCGTCTACGGCTATCCCCCACGGTTCACTGAACTGGCCTGGGGCGCTGCCGAAGCTCCCCCACTGGAGGATAAACTGCCCATTGGGCCCAAACTTTTGAATCCTGTGATTCCCTGAATCAACCACGTAGATATTGCCTTCTGCGTCCACAGCCAGGTTACGGGGGTCCAGGAACTGGCCCGGCTTTGCACCGCAGGTTCCAATCTCCAGGGAAGGTGTTATCGTTAAAAGCTTGCGGGCATATGGGTCAATTTCTTCGGGGGCGGGGGGAGGTGCAACTCCGAGTTCCCATACTTTCTGGTAAACGTCCTTGCGGACGTAGAGGTAGAAGTAATGCACGTAAGGCCATTGAGTGAGGGGGGTTTTGTAACGGCGATACAGGAAAACGTCCCACATTGCCCGTCGGATTTCGGGATCTTTGAGCATCTTCCAGAGCCGAGCTGGGGTCAGGCCTTTGTAGTCCTCCCTGGGCCACCAAACGAGCCGGTAAGCAAAGCGGTAGTACTGGTCGCCGAGAAAAGGCTTGACTTTGTATTCGTTTTTGGGGCCCACAATAACGATGGGGGCGTCAAGGGCTTCGCGGGTCGGGTTAGAACCATAGTAAACCCGGTTGGGGTAATCCCTGAAGTACCACTCCAGGGGCCAGGTGGAATCATCGTCGTAGGCAAATTTTATCTGGCGATCCCCCACAGTGTGGAGGGAAATGAGATCAATCTGGGCCAAGGCAATTTTTATGTCCGGGGTTCCGTGGGCGTAAACGATGAGCTCCTTGACGTTGTCATAATTAATAAAAGAGGCCATCCAGGCGAACCTGATGGTGAGGAGAGCCAGGAATACCCCCGCAAGAAGGCCCAGAGTTTTGACGAAGAGCTTCCCCCCCAGCTTTTTGAAATAAAGGTAGAGGAGGTAGCTGAAAGCTCCAAGAGCTATAAGGGCGGCAAGCCATCGCATGGTTATGGATAGTTTCTGGAGGGAAAGACCCTGGAACGGTCTCTGGGTGAGGACCTGTAAAAGGGTCGCGATGGTTGGGATCAGCAAGATAAAGGCTATTGGTCCTCCCTTTTCCCACCACTCTTTCCACCTGATTCTTTCAAGAAGTTGCCCTCCGAACATTCCTCCCAGCATTACAAGAGGCAAAGCTGGGTGGAGCACAAGCCAGGGCATTTTTTCCCCTGCCCAGCTGTAAATTACCAGGGAAAGGATGAACCAGCAGGCCAGGAAGGCCTGGAACCAGGCTTTCTCCTTCTGGGGTTTGAAGAGGTAATAAATGAGACCAGCTGTGCCCAGAATAAGGGGCAGAAATTCGTAGAGAGGCAGCAGCATAAGGTAGTAGTACCAGGGCTGACCACCTCTCTGAACTCCATGCTGGGCAAGCCAGTAAGCGATGGAGCCTGGGATCCCTGTCACAAGGCCGTAGGGGTTGGTGAAGAAAGTGGTGAAAAGGGTCACGTGGATGGCCAAGAAGATAATGATGCTTATCCCGAGGGCTCTGGAGCTTATGGCACGCAAAGCAGGAGCAAAAGGCCTTTCCTGGGTTGTTCTGACTATCACGCCCACGGTCAAAATCCCTCCGATAACTCCAGTGAAGAAGGAGATGTAAGGGATTAGGGGGAGCACGGGTTTGGGAAGGAGTGCAGGTTTCTCCAGAGCTATTGCGCTAAGGGTCAAGATCAGGGCTATTAAAGCGGCTACAGCTCCGGTGAGGAAAAAGCGCATGGTTCTGGCCTCTTTTGCGCCCAGGCTCTCCCAGAGAAAACCGGAGAGGATGAAGACAACGCCAATGAAACCAGTTATGTAGGTTACTTCCTTAGTGGCGATGGCAAGGCTCAGAACAGCCGCCCCCAGGTAGAGCCAACGGTGTTCTCGTTCTTCCAGGAATCGGAAGAGGGCGATCACCAGGAGAGAGTTCCAAACGGCGATGTAGATATCGTTACGGATGTATCGGGAGTAGTAGAGGAAAGATGGGGAAATTAAAAGGAGGAAAGAGGTGAGGAGTGCGCCGGTGGAACCAAGCCAGCGACGCATGAAATAGGGCAGAATAACAAGCACCACTCCGAAGAGAGCGGGGAGAATCCTGGCGGTGAAGTCGCTTACGCCAAAGAGAAAGTAAATGAGAGCGTTGGAGTGGAAAAGGAAGGGTCCGTGCATCATGGGGTTGTGCTGGTAACCTCTGCCGGAGTAGAGGTAATAGGAAAAGAGGGAGTGAAGGCTTTCGTCGTGGCTCATAGCCCGGGTTCCAAGGTCCCAGAATCGGGAAAAGATGGCGACGATGAGAAAGATCAGGTAGATCATTTTTTCGCGGTCTAATTTAAAAGAAACGGGCTTATCCAGCGCCATAACCCTAACTCCTCTGGACCTTATTAAGGGCAGGTAAAAGATAACATAACCTCGCCTTTTCCGCAAGAGGCCAGGCCCGGCACCGCTTTGCAGGTTCGTTTTTTTGACAAAACCAGAGCTGTGGTGTAATATGGTTATAACTTCCTGGAGGGCAAAGCTTTGCAGAGAAGGAGGAAGCCAGATAACTTAACAATTTTGATCATTTCTTCGCCCGAAGAGCCCATAAAGCATTTTTCCCTCCCCCGTTGGACCCTTAAAGCAGTCCTGCTGATAGGCCTTGCTATCCTTTTAGTTGCAGGTTATTTTTCCCTTGAATATTACCGCAATTTGCAGGATCTGGCCGCTCTGAAGCGCGAGCAGGAGCTTTACCGGGATAAAATCCAGATCTTCCGCCTCATCCTCTACTCCCAGCAGGAAGAAATTCGGGAAATATCCCAGGAGTTAGAGACGGTCCAGACCAAAGTTAAGGAAGTTGAAGAGCTTGCAATGCAGGTCCGGGGCCTGGCCGGTTTACCTCAGCCTACCATTACTCCTTCAAGTCAGCAGGAAACTGTAAACTATTCCGGTTTTGTCGTTAAGAAAGTGGCGCAGGAATTAGCTACTGCCCAAAAGCTTAAAGAGGCCCTGGAATATCACAGAGCTGACCTTAAAAAACTTAAAGATTCCCTCGGTGTGCGGTTGCTCAAAATACCTCCTGAAAAGAGAGACACCCCCGAGAAACTGCGGCGTGAGCTGGCTCTTCTGGCAGCTGCTCCCACTCGCTGGCCTGTGGATGTTAAGCCCATCATTACTTCAGGATTCGGCCCTCGCGTGTTTATGGGCAAAAAAGAATTTCACACCGGCCTTGATATAGGGGTCTGGTATAAGACTCCCGTTAAGGCCACCAAGGCAGGTAAAGTGGTCTTTGCCGGGTGGAAAACTGGCTACGGCCTTACGGTGGAGATAGCCCACGAGATGGGTTATTCCACTATCTACGCCCATAATTCTTACCTTCTGGTCAAAAGAGGTGAAGAGGTGAAGGAGGGCCAGGTCATCGCGCTCTCTGGAGATACCGGCAGGACCGATGGCCCTCACCTCCATTATGAAATCCGTCTGAACGGTAAGCCTCTGGACCCACTGGTTTTCCTTTCTCTGAATGTGGAGGAGAAATGAGGATATTTAAGACCCGGGAGGAAAAGCCTGTTCCTGCTCACATTGAAGTGGTCATAGGGCCTGGGGCACGCTTCAAAGGCGACCTGGAAAGTCAGGGGAGCATAAGGATAGATGGTTTCTACGAGGGTACAATAAAAACCCAGGCCAACGTCATTCTGGGGGAATCAGCAAAGGTTATGGGGGATATAACGGCAAGGGCTGTATCGGTTTCCGGTGCTTTCAAGGGTTCAATTCAAGCCGAAAGGGTTGAGCTTCTGGCCGGTGGAAGGATCTGGGGGGATATAACTGTAAAATCTTTCCTCCTGGACGAAGGCGGGTATATAAAAGGTCAGGTGGTTTTAAGCACCCCTGAACCACCGGAAAACCCCTTTGAGGAGGTAGAGGGATGATTCCCAAGGATCTTCTGGAGATATTGAGGTGCCCGGCTTGCGTGCGCAACGGCCCTGACGCAGGTCTCCTGGACTATATCAGGGAAAAGTGGCTTGTGTGCAGGGATTGCCAGCGCAAATATCCTGTCAGGGAAGGGATTCCCATTATGCTTATAGAAGAGGGAGATAAGTATCGGGATGTCCCGGTGGAAGAGCTGGATTAAAGGCTTATGGACTTTTTTATTTGTTCTTTCACTGATAGCTCCAGCCCAGGCGCAGGAAGGACTAAAGGTTGAAGTTAACGAATATTCCTACGAGTTTGCTCAGAGCATAGATTTCCGTCTAGTAGCTGAAGCCCCAAAGCCTGTAAATCGGGTGTATTTGATTTACACCTTAAGCCAATCTGGCATCCTCCACAAGCAGGTCCCTAAATTTACTCCGGGAACTTTGGTGGAAGCGAGCTGGAAGTGGGAATTGGGCCGAGGAGCTCTGCCCCCCGGCACCCTGGTCAAGTATTACTGGCGCCTTGAAGCTGAAGACGGCACTGTCTTCAAAACGGAGATCATCTCTTTCCGCTACGAAGATAACAGGTTCAAGTGGCGCTCCCTCCAGAGTGGTCCCATTACCCTTTACTGGTATAAGGGAACACGGGATTCTGCCAGAGCCCTCCTTGAAGCAGCCACCGCAGCTCTTAAGAGGATCCAGGAGGATATTGGAATTGAATTTCAGGGGCCGATAAACATTTACATTTACGGCTCCGGCGGTGATATGCGTAGCGTAATCCCTCCCCGCAGCCAGGTCTTTGATGAAGCCACAGTAACCCTCGGGATGGTCCTTTCGGAAGATACAATTGTGGTTCTGGGCACAGCTTCAGATGTAGAGAAAATCATAGCCCATGAGCTCAGTCACCTGGTGGTGGGGAAGGTGACAGAAAGCCCACTCGCCTCTGCCCTGCCTCGCTGGCTCGATGAAGGTCTGGCCATGTATGCTGAAGGTGAGCTCCCAGCCAGGAACCTCCTCGCTCTGAGGAGGGCCTTGAGCGAGGACAAGTTGATATCGGTGCGGTCCCTTTCCAGTTATGTGGGCGATCCGGAGAAGGTGGACCTTTTCTACGCCGAGGCTTACAGTCTCATAGAGTTCCTGCTTGCGGAGTATGGGAAAGAGAAAATGCGGGAGTTTCTGGTTCAGTTTGCCAATGGGGCCACCCAGGAGGAAGCTCTGGAGAGGGTTTACGGTCTAAGCATTGATGAACTTGATGCCAAGTGGAGAAGATACCTCCGGAAAAAGTATGGTCCTTCTCCTCGTCCTTCCACCCCTTCTCTCCCATGTTCTCTCCCCCTGGGCCTCGGGGTTGCGGGAGCGATAGGGGTGCTGGTGCTGCGCCGTAAAGGAAGCCTTCCTGCCCGAGAGTAATTCGCTTTAGCCGGAAAGGAGGCCAGATATGCCCCACGTTCTTATCATTGGTGGGGGGCCTGGAGGGGTAGCCGCCGCCATAAGGGCCGCCCAGCTGGGAGCAAGAGTTACCCTCATTGAAAAAGGAGATGTAGGCGGAAACTGCACTAATAAAGCTTGCGTGCCTGTAGAAGCCCTCCAAACCACAGCCCGGCTTCTATCTCAGCTCCGCCGAGCTCAGGAACACGGCATATCTTTCAAGGAAATGGCCTTTGACCTTTCCACCGCCGTAGCCCGCAAAAACCAGGTGGTTGAAGAAATCCGAATGGGAATAGAGGGGCTTCTGGCTGGAAACGGTGTGGAAGTGATAAAGGGCAAAGCCAGGCTCTCCAGCCCCAGAGCTATAGAGGTTAACGGGAAGGAAATCGCGGGGGATGCCGTAGTCATCGCCACCGGGTTTAATTTCGCCAGACCTCCCATTGATGGAATCCAGGAGGAAGGGGTCATTACTCCCGAGGAGGCTTTGAACCTGAGCCAGGTGCCCCCTCGCCTCCTTATCATCGGAGGCGAGCCACCTCATATAGCTCTGGCTTCAATTTTCAGCGCCTTTGGGAGTAAGGTGACCCTGGTGGAAAGGGAAAGAAGGGTGTTGCCGGGTGAGGACGAAGAAATCCGCCAAAGAGTTGGAGCAGCCTTGAGGGAAGAGGGTGTTGACATATTGGTGGAGGCCAGGGTCCAGGCCATAAGGCGTAAAGGCCCGGAACTGGCCGTTTATGTAGTGGACCGCAGAGGGGAAAGGGAAATCACTGTGGACAAGGTGCTGGTGGTTGAGCGTATACCAGCCATTGAGGATTTAGGCCTGGAGAAAGCAGGAGTAAGGGTTGATGGGAAAGCCATAGCAGTGGATGAAAGGATGAGAAGCTCCTGCCCCACCATCTACGCCGTGGGGGATGCAGCAGGAGGCCGCTTTTCATACGAAGCCACCGCTGGAGGGATCGTGGCCGCTGAAAACATCATGGGCCTGGATAGCTACCTGGACAAACGCTTCATCCCTCGTTGCATTTACGGCCGACCGGAGGCTGCTTCTGTAGGGTTAACCCAGGAAGAAGCTGAAAAGGCTGGCTACCAGGTTAAGACCAGCGTCATACCCCTGGCCCTGAACGCACGAGCTATGGCTATGGGTGAGACCGCTGGCTCGGTGAAGATCATCGCTGAAGCTACCTACGGTAAGATACTGGGGGTTCACATTGTGGGGCCATGGGCCACAGAACTCATTGATCAGGCAGTTCTGGCCATCAAGCTGGAAGCTCTGGCTGAAGACCTGGCCGAGGCTATTGCTGGCCACCCCTGCCTCACGGAAAGCCGCCAGGAGGCTGCCCGCGACCTTTTAGGCAAAGCCCTCTATCTACCGAAATGGTGAAGGGGAAACTGGCGATCCTGAGGCTCGGCCCAATGGAAAAGCGCCGGGCTCTCAATTTTGCTCAACACATAGCCAGGGCCTGCAACCCTGATTTGGTAAGCGGTTTTCTCCTCCTGGGCTCAGGCTCTGAAACTGAAAGCTACCTGGTTTTACCCGGTGCAATCTCCCGTCTCGGCCTCGTTTCGGAAGCCTCTGCTGTGGAAATGGCCCTCAACTCCGGTTTTGAGATAACCTGGGGGTTAAGAGAAGCCCCGTGGCTCAGAGCTAAAGCCCCTCAAGGGGACAACGTGGAAAGGTTAGCTTCCTTACTGGAAGAGCTTAACCTCCACACCGTCTGCCAGGAAGCCCTCTGCCCTAACATTGCGGAGTGCTGGGGGAGGGGCACAGCCACTTTCATGATTCTTGGGGATATCTGCACTCGCGGCTGTCGTTTCTGCTCGGTAAAAACGGGTGAACCCTTACCTCCTGACCCCCATGAACCGGAAAGAGTGGCGGAGGCGGCCCGGAGGCTTGGTTTAAACCATGTGGTAATTACTTCAGTGACGAGGGATGACCTGCCGGATGGGGGTGCCAGCCATTTTGCTGAAACCATCAGAGCTGTTAAAAAGCATCTCCCTGGAGCCAGAGTGGAGGTTCTCATTCCAGATTTCGGCGGTTCTCTGAAGGCATTGGATAGAGTTCTTGAAGCAAATCCGGACATCCTCAACCACAATGTGGAAACAGTCCCGAGGCTGTACCCCCACGTTCGCCCCAGAGCCGATTACCGGCGTTCTCTTGGGATTCTGGCTCTGGCCTCCAGAGGAGGTTTGACCACCAAATCCGGCCTTATGGTGGGGCTTGGAGAAACCCGAGGCGAAGTCCTTGAGGTGATGGCAGATCTGCGCCGGGCAGGCTGCCAGATTCTGACGATAGGACAATACCTCCAGCCAATTTCCCATAAACTGCCTGTGGCTGAATACATTCACCCGGCGGAATTTGAATGGTACAGACAGGTAGGGGAAGAAATGGGCTTTAAAGCCGTCATATCCGGTCCCCTGGTCCGTAGCTCTTACTACAAAGGTTCCTGAAGAGGCCACCGCGATGCGTGGTAGAATTTTAGCCTGGCTTGCGCTGGTCCCTGTGGGAGTGCTCCTTTGCATAAGCCTGAACGTATATACTACTGGCACGGTTGACAGGGCTCGTCCTGCTGATGCCATCGTGGTGCTCGGCGCCCTGGTGGGGCCGAACCTGGAAGCCCGCATTCGCCACGGAGTAGAACTTTACCACCAGGGTTTCGCCCCTTACTTGGTCTGCGCTGGTGGCTACAGGGAAGAGCCGATGTCCGCAGCAGCGGTAGCGAGACGTAAAGCCATACAGGCCGGGATCCCTCCGGAGCGCATTTTCGTGGCTGACGGGGCCATGACCACCCGCGAAGAGGCTCGTGCTGTCAGGGCCCTGGCGGATCAGGAGGGGTGGCAGAGTGTTATAATCGTCAGCCACCCGCTGCACCTTTTCAGAGCAAGCCTGCTCTTCCGGCGAGCAGGCTTTGTGGTTTACACAAGCCCCACTAACACAAACCTGAGGGCTATTCCCCTGGGGGAAAGGCTTTACCTCACCTTGCGGGAAACAATGCTGGTAATAGGTTCCCTCATTGAAGACAGCGGCTTTGTGCCACGCTCCGTAGCTCTGTGGCTCCAGCGGCACAGGCTCTGGCGGTAAAGTCTTCCCGGAACATTCCCCTCTTCCCCGGCGTCATAAATTTGGTGCAGTTAATTTAGCAAAGGAGGTGCGATATGAGCAGGTTTTTACTCCTTGGCGTTATCCTTCTCAGCATACTGACCGGATGTGCCGAGCCGCCGGTGAGCGTGGTGGAAGCCAGAACCCTTCGCTCTGACAAGCCTCGCATCACTTCCCCCCAGGTCCCCGATGAAGACCTTCAAGAACTGGTCAGGGGGAATACAGCTTTTGCCCTTGACCTCTATCAGATGCTTCGGAAAACAGCCGAAGGGAACCTTTTCTACTCTCCCTACAGCATTTCCATCGCCCTGGCTATGACTTACGCCGGTGCCAGGGGGGAAACGGAGAAAGAAATGGCCAGAACTCTCCATTTCACCCTTCCCCAGAACCGCCTGCACCCTGCTTTTAACCGTCTGGATCTGGAATTGGCCAGCCGGGGGCAAGTTCCGCAGGGGGAAGGGAGAGGTTTCCGGCTGCGCATTGCCAACGCCCTCTGGGGGCATAAGGATTACGAGTTTCTTCCGGAATTTCTTGATGTCCTGGCCCAGAATTACGGCGCGGGCTTAATGTTAGTGGATTTTGTCTCGGATCCTGAAGGTGCGCGCCGCATTATCAACGAATGGGTCAGCGACCAGACGGAAGGCCGGATTCGGGAGCTTATCCCTCCGGGAACGATTGACATCCTCACGCGCCTTATCCTCACCAATGCCATCTACTTCAATGCTGCCTGGGCTGAACCTTTCGATAAAGAATTGACTGCAGATGGCACCTTCCACCTTCTGGATGGCCGTAAGGTCACAGTTCCCATGATGCGTCAGACTACCAATTTGGGTTACACTGAAGGTGAGGGGTATCAGGCAGTGGAGATACCTTACGAAGGTCAGGAGCTGGCGATGGTTATCCTGTTGCCTGCTGAAGGGAACTTTGAAGCTTTTGAGGAGTCCCTTAGGGCCGAGCGTCTACAGGAAATCCTGCAGGGAATAAAGTATCAGCAGGTGGCTTTGACCCTTCCTCGTTTCCGGGTGGAATCCGCCTTTCACCTGGCAGAAGCGCTCAAAGCGATGGGAATGCAAACTGCCTTCACACCATATCAGGCGGACTTTTCGGGGATGGATGGCACCCGTGACCTTTACATTGGCCACGTCTTTCACAAAGCCTTCGTTTCGGTTGATGAAGAAGGCACGGAAGCGGCTGCGGCGACGGCCGTGGTAGTGAGAGTAACAGCTCTCCCGGTGTCTTTGGTGGAAGTTACTGTGGATCGCCCATTTATCTTTTTCATCCGGGATATCCAGACGGGAGCCATCATCTTTTTCGGGCGGGTTGTAGACCCGGCTTCGTGATCCTGTCCTCCTGACGCAACCGTGCCGTAATCTGAGAAAAAAATAGCCGCTGGCGAAAAGTCAGCGGCTCTATATTTGGGCCCGGAACCATGAAGCTGCAAGTCAGAGCGGGAGGGGCGAAAGCGGGGACGTAACCTCCTGTGCTTCTTCGGTGCCGGAGGCGAGAGGGGCTTCTTGCTTCATGTGAAAATTTGCGCAGCCTCGTTATGCATGGTATAATCCAAAAGGGTGGAAAATGAAGGAGTTTATCCGCAAGGCACTTCGCACAGCAGGCGAAATCCTCTACGGAATGACCGTTTACGATATGGTTGTGGAGCTCCGCAAGCAGATCGGAGCAATGGAGAACTTTTTTATTTTCATAACCTTCGGTGACCTTTTAGGGGTTCCCATTTTGCCTACTTACTATTCGTTGCGCATTTTTCCTTACCTATTGCCCAAGATTGGCACTTGGAAGAAGAGTGCCCTGAGGGAAAGAGAGTTCACCGAGCTCTTAGCCGAAGAAATCGGCTAAAAGCGCAATATATGACGCGCGTCTCCGGAAACGTGTGATGAAGGTGTGGGAACAACTGTTGCTTGCCGAGCTGTATGGAGCAATTGGCGCCACCGTCACCAGCCTGAAAGGAACATATTCCTGGGTGCGGCAGATACAGGAGCCAGAACTATCGGGTGCTCCCCTTTTACGGCCTGCGGTTTATTTACTGCAGGATGTAAGTGGGCGAGTAGTCAGTGGCGACGGTAAAGCGTCCAGGAGCTGTGCAAGGGTAAACGGGTATTAAGCAGACGTTGGAGGCCTGGTTGCTGGCTGACTCCAAAGAGTCCGGAAAGCAATGGCGTGACCCTCCTTTTAGGTTAGTAGACTTCGTTTCGGACCCACCGCAAAAACTCGTGGTAATTATCATGCTTGGCCCGCGAAAACCAGGCGTTTTTACAAAAAACATAAGAGGTGGTATACTATATAGAAAGCCCGAACGAGAGTCAACGCGCAACCTGAGCATTGCGCGGTTTCCGAGGGAACAAAAGTCAGGTGGGGGAAGCGAGGAAAGGGCTGGACTTTTCAGAAAATGAGCCCCCGTGCCTTCCTCCGTCTGGACAATCCAGTAAAGGGAGGTGTGCTATGTCTGAAGAGAAAGTAAAGGGTTTCAGGGGCTTCCTTGATTCGGTTATAGAATTCCTCTACGGAATGGCGGGTCATGACATGACCAGGTTTGCCCTCAAGACCAGGGGCAGTATGGAGCACCTTTTCATCCTCATTACTATGGGTGACATGCTGGGCGTTCCCATCCTGCCCCCTTATTACTCCCTCCGTATCCTTCCCTACGTTGTTCCCCAGATCGCTACCTGGAAGCGCAGAATGCTGAGGGAGCGTGACCTTACCGATGCTCTGGCTTAATATACTTTACCCTGGAGGTGAAAAATGAGCCTGGCAGAAGTCTTCGAGAAACACCCCGAACGCCGATACATTGAGTTTGGAGGGAAAGGGGGCCTGGGTAAGACCACCCTTTCCGCTGCCACCGCCTATTGGCTGGCTAAAAAGGGGTACAAAGTTCTGGTTTTCTCAGTAGACCCACAGGCAAGCCTTTCGGATATTTTCCAGCGGGATATCTTTGGCAAAGGTGCCGTTGAGATAATCCCAGGGCTTTTTGCCCAGGAGATCGATGCCGATAAGCGTATAAAAGAATACCAGGATGAAATCAGGCAAAAAATTCTGGATATGTATGGCCTGAGCAAAGTCCCCGACGAGGTAGAGCGATACATCCAGGCTGCTGCCGCTGAGCCCGCTATGGAGGAAAGCGCCATCTTTGACCAGGTGGTGGATATTGTCGTTAAAGGCGATTACGATTACTACATTTACGACCTGGTCCCCCTGGGCCATGCCCTCTATTACCTCAGCATGGCCACGGTGTACGACCAGTGGATTGATAAGATCACCAAACTTAGACAGGAAATGGAGGAATACTCCAAGGTTGTGGCCATAATGCAGCGCAAAAAGGAGCTGGAGGAGGATAAAATCCTCCGGGAGCTTCAGGAAATCCGCTACCGTATAAATACTTCCTCCAGCATCCTGACCGACCGGGAAAAAACCGCTTTCTTCTTTGTGATCATTCCAGAAGAAATGGCCATTCTGGATACGGAGAAAGCGGCCAAGCTTTTCGCCAAATACAAGGTGCCTATCTCCGGATATGTGGTTAACCGCGTCCTTCCAGCGGAGCTGGAGCACCAGAACATACCTGAGTACCTGCGCTACCGCCTGGAGATGCAGAAGAAACATCTGGCTACCATCAAGGAGAAATTCGGCCATCAGGTTCTGGCCTACGTTCCGGAATTTGAGCGAGACATAACTGGCCTGGACATGATCCACCGGGTAGCTGAAGTTCTCTTTGGTAAGATTGAATAAGGGGAGGGAAGCCATGTTGAAAATAGAAAAGAACATGCTTCAGTTCATGCAGGAGCATCCAAACCTCAAGTATGTTTTCTTCGGCGGCAAGGGAGGTGTGGGTAAAACAGTGCTGGCGGGGGCGGCAGCTTTGTGGTTCGCTCAGCAGGGCAAATATACCCTCTTAGCATCCACTAACCCTGTCCATAGCCTCACAAGCCTTCTGGACCAGGATGTTTTCGGAAAGCCAACGCCAGTAAAGGGAGTTCCAAACCTCATAGCCTACGAAATTGACACCAAAGACACTATTGAGCGTTCCAAAAAGGAAATTCGGGAGAAGATTGAGTGGTTCCTCAAATATGCTGATATAAAGACCAGGGCTGATGAGTTCGTGGAGTCGGCCACCATGAACCCGGCCTTTGAAGAGTCGGCTATGTTTGAAAACATGGTAGACCTTATGTTCAAGGACGAATACGAGGTTTACGTCTTTGATACCGCCCCCACTGCCAACGCCCGCCGGCTCCTGGGGATGTCCAGCGTTTATTCCCTCTGGGTGGATAAGATGGTGGAAAGCCGTAGGGAAGCCCAGGCACTGCGCAGGCTCCTTTCCTTCACCAAAAGAGAGGAAAAAGACCCCCTCATGGAATACCTCCTCAACTTCAGAGACAGGATAAACAGGGCCAAAGCCCTCCTCACTAACGCGGAAAAAACTGCTTTCTTCTTCGTAACCCTGCCTGAGGCCCTTCCAATTGCCGTTATTCGCCGGTTCATAAACTGGTTCCAGGACTTCGGCATCCCCATAGGCGGAGTTATAGTCAACATGATGATTGATAGAAATGCAGTTGGGGATAATCCGCCAGAGTTCGTCCTGAACAGGATAGCGGCTCAGGAGCATTACCTAAAACTGATCGAGGAACTTTTCAACGGCATGGTCAGAGCTATTATCCCCCTCTATGAAACTGAAGTCCGGGGCGTGGAAATGCTGAAGAGGACGGCTAAAGCTCTCTTCGGGGAATAAAGGGGGATAAGGGGCTGCCTTTTGCTCTATCGCTATAGGGTGGAAGGTAGCTCCTTTTTTTGTTAATGGGATTTCTGGAATGCTTGAGGAGGAAAAGGAGCTTATAGAAAGGGCTCGCAGAGGCGATTTGGAGGCCTTCAATTCTCTAGTGATCGCTTACCAGAATGTAGCTTACAGCACTGCCTTTCGCATCCTGGGAAACCATCACGATGCCTCCGATGCCGTCCAGGAAGCCCTTATCAAAGCCTTCAAGGGGCTCTTTAAATTTAAGGGAGGGTCTTTCAGGGTATGGCTCCTCCGGATTGTGACCAATACCTGCCGGGATCTTCTGAGGGCCTCTAAAAGGAGACCAGCTACCCCTCTTTATCCTCAAGGGATTGAACCCGATAGAGCCGCCCTTTTATCCGATGTGGATAACCCTGAGAACTACGCTGAAAGGCAGGAGCTCGCTCGCCTTATTCAGGAGGCAATTGATCAACTGCCTTTCGATCAGAAAGCGGTAATCATCCTTTCGGATTTGGAGGGCTTTGATTACTGGGAAATATCTGAGGTCCTGGGCATACCTTTGGGCACTGTGAAATCCCGTCTGAGCAGGGCCCGGGCCAGAGTAAGGGATTATTTGCTGGCCCACCAGGAACTTTTGCCTTTGCGCTATCGTCTTAAGCCTTAGAGGTGAGCAGGATGTTCAACTGGAAGCACAGGAGGATCAAAGCTCTTCTTCCCCTATATGGGGATGAATCCCTTTCCCCAGGGGAAAGAAAAGCTATAGAGGAGCACCTGCAGGTTTGCGACGAGTGTCGGGCGGAATGGGAGAGCCTCCGCTGGGCGATTTCCCTTATCAAAGAAGCTCCCCAGGTTCCAGCACCCCGACTTTTTGTCGTGAGAGCTGCAGACCTGGAGCGAACTTCCGTCCCTATTGGGTTCTATGTGGCGAGGGCTTTCACTGCCCTGGCAGCCGCTGCTTTCTTTCTGCTTCTGGGATTTGACCTTCTCACCATTGCATTGGGAAAAGCCCCCACCCCTGTCCCGATGATCGCTACGGTCCCTGAGGTGACTCTGACGCCCACGCCTGCTCTGGAACCTTCTCCTCAGCTGGATACGGTGAGGAGCTTGCCGATGATCCCCTCTGCAACAGAGGAAAGAGAGGTGAACATAACCAGGGAAATAGAAGCCCTCGTTTTCAAGAGCCCGCTTCTGACTCCCGAACCGTCTCCTCCACCAGCGGAAACCCCCACTCCAACCCCAACGCCGATACCAGCTCCTCTGCTGGAGCGAAAGCCTCGGTTCCCCCTGCGCTGGCTCCCGCTGGAGATTGCAGTGGGGGTTAGTGCTTTGGCAGGGGGCGTTATCTCCTGGATCCTGAGAAGGAGGAAGTAGAAATGCCCGAGCTGCCCGAAGTGGAAACCATCGTGCAAGACCTCAAGCCTTTCCTGGAGGGGCAGCGCATCGCAAAGGTGGAAATCCTTAAACCGAAACTCGTTGTGGACCTTTCACCTGAAGCTCTGGAGGGGAAAACCATCCACCAGGTGAAGAGACGGGGAAAGTTTGTGGTCTTGGAACTATCGGATGGCTCCGGGCTCCTCTTTCACCTCAGATTAACCGGGAGGCTTTACCTTGCTCCTGCCTCCGATGCCTCCGCCGTTTTGACGGTCCACACTGAAGAGGGAGTTTCTCTTTCTTTTTACGACCCCAGAGGCCTTGGGCGGGCTTACTGGCATCCGGAACCGGAGGAATTTCTCCGTTTCCTGGGCCCTGAACCCCTGGATGAAGGCTTTACCCCTCAGAACTTACAGGAGATCCTTGCCGGCAAGAAAGCTTCGGTGAAGGCTGTCCTACTGGACCAGCGAAACCTGGCTGGGCTTGGTAACATTTACACCGATGAAGCCCTCTTTTTAGCAGGGATACACCCTCGCCGACCGGCTTTCTCCCTTTCCCGGGAAGAAGTGGAGAAACTTCACCAGGCTATCCGTGAGGTCTTAAAGGGTGGCATTGAAAGGCGTGGGACTACTTTCAGCACTTACAGAGATGCCTTCGGAAGGAAGGGGGAAAATCAGTTAAGCTTGAACGTTTTTAGGCGCACGGGGAAGCCCTGTCCCCATTGCGGTACCCCTATAGAACGGATGAAAGTAGCTGGAAGAAGCTCCCATTTCTGCCCTAAATGCCAGCCTTTGTGAAAGCTACTGAGGTTTGGGTTAATATGATGATGGTAAAGCTTTCTCCACCTTTGTGGGCTCAGGGTTAGCTACGGTTAAGGGTTTCACTTATGGGGGATTGCTTCGTACCCATCTTTAGAAGTTTTTGGTTGGCACCCCCAGATTCCCAAGGATGGGGGCTTTGTCCCCCCTACCCTCCAGTTTTCCCACCCTCGGGGGCTCAGGGTTCGCCACGGTTCTGGGTCCCACTCGTGGGCAAGTTGCAAAAGATGGCCGATCGCTCCCTTTTTAAGGTTTCTGGGGGCACATCCATCAGGATGGGGCTCCTGCCCACACCCTCGATTGCTGTCCGGGTGGGAGCTTGCTCTGCCCTGACGGTATCCAGAAAACAAGTAGGAAAGAGATTCATTGCCTTTGTGAGGTGAGATTATGGAGATGATACGCACTTTTGTGGCCATTGAGCTGGACGAAGAAGCCCTGGAATGGCTTAAAAGGGTCCAGGAACGCCTGAAGACGGAGCTCCCTCAGGGAATTGTGCGCTGGGTTGACCCCAAAGGTATCCACTTAACCTTGAAATTTCTGGGGGAAATCCCCGCGAACAAGGTTAAAGCCGTTGAGGAAGTCTTGAAGGAAGTGAGCCACCGGCATCGCCCCTTTTACTTTGATTACGGCGGTTTGGGTTGCTTTCCCTCCTCCTCCCACCCCAACGTGGTATGGGTGGGAGTAGAGGAGAAGACGGGAGCACTTCTGGCTCTTCAACAGGATGTGGAAAGAAGCCTTTTGAAGCTTGGTTTCAGGCCTGAGGACAGGCCCTTTTCCCCCCACCTGACCCTGGGAAGGGTGAGCAAGGGAGCTTCAAGCGCCGAAAGGAAACGATTGGGAGAATACATAAAAGCGGGGAAGGTGGGAAGCGGAGGTAAAGTTCTGGTTAAAGCCATAAGCCTTATGAAGAGCGACCTTCGCCCGAGCGGAGCTGTTTACACGCGCCTCGCCCTTTTCCCCTTGAAGTCTACTGGATAACCGCCAGGAAAATAAGGCAAAGGCCTGCCAGAAGGAGAGCAACCCCCACAGCCCACAACCTGTTCAGAGCAAAAACCCGCTTCTGATGGAGGCGGTGAAACTCCTCTCCCTCCTCAAGCTTCTCCCGGGACTCAGGCTCTATTCCCATAACCCGCCTGAGCCACCAGGCTCGGGGGCAAAAAACGTATTCTTCAATTTCGCTAACCCTTATCACCGGACCCTTTGAGCCACTCATACCTGGCTTTTTCCAGGCTCAACCGCAAACGGTAATTCTCATAAGCTGCTGTGAAATCGCTCCTGGTCTTTTCCGTCACCCCTCGGACCATATCCCCCGTGTGCCTTAACCCACCTGTGAGGGCATCGGGAAAATCAAGAGTCATGAGCAAAGCATAGACTTCGTCCATGATATCCAGAAGCTCTTCCCCTCTGGCAAATTCATCCCTGCGGATCAGGTCCAGGATATGGCGCCTGAGCTCGCCCATGGCTTCCCCGAAGCCCCGGAGGTAAGTTTCGGGCTCAACTCCAAGATCCGCCGGGCTGGGGATGGCTTTTTTCAGGAGAAGGCTACGCACCACTGAGGCCTCCACAAACTCCTTGAGAGCATCCTGAGCATACCCGCTGTAGTAAAGGTCGGGGTAGAGGGCGGCCAGATCTTTTAAGTGGGAAGCTATCTCTTTGGCTTTCTCCAGCAAGTAAAAGGCTGTATCCCATTCCCCGCGATGGCAGGCTCTTATGGCCATAGCGCTGTGGCGGGTAAGCTCTCTGGCGTCAGCAAGGGCTTTCTCCCGGGCTTCATTCTTCCGGCTTAAATTTTCCCTCGCCTCCTCCACGAATTTCCGCAGGGCTTCAATGGTTTCACGAGCGTAGCTCATGATCTCCTCCGGAAGAAATGGAAGATAAGGAAAACCAGAATGGATACTATCAGGGCCATCCCGGCTATGAGCCAGGCCAGAGCTAAGACAAGGCTAACGCATCCAGCTAAGACTCCCAGGTCAAGCTGGAGGGAATTCCCGTCGGAAAAGCGGCACCCATTTGCTGTAAAGATCAGGAGCACAGAAATAAGGCACCTCTTCATTCCCTTTCCTCCAGGGACCTGCCCGCCTGAACGAATTCTTCCACCGCCTGCAGCGATAGGGGGTGCTCAGCCATGGCTTTGAGGATGGACCAGGGAACGGTTATGTGCTGGGCACCACAGTTTAGGACCGCAAGAGTCTCCTCCACCGATTTTAAGCTTGCCGCTATTATTTGCACCTCCGAGCCCTGAAGTATCCGGGAAATTTGAGCGACCAGCTCCAGGCCATCAATCCCCTGGCGGGTTGCCCTGTTGACGTAGGGGATAACATAGGTAGCTCCCGCTTCCCTGGCCAGGAAGGCTTGCGATGGACTATACACAGCCGTCAGGGCGCAGCGCCACCCTTTCCTGGCCAGTTCAAAAAGAAGCTTGAGCCCTTCCCAGGTGGCGGGGATTTTGGGCACCAGAATTGCTCCCGCAATCTCCCGCATTCTCTCCAGCTCTTCCCTGGCTTTATCAAGACCGGTGGAGAAAGGCTGATAAAGGAGCTCTTCAGGCCAGAGCTCGGAGATGGCGGAAACGATTTCCTCCGGCTTCTGGCCCGTGCGGGCGATCAGGAGAGGGTTAGTGGTCACCCCCCGAACAAAGCCCGAAGAAAGGGCCTCTCGCACTTCTCCCAGGTCAGCGGAATCCACGTAGATAGCCATCACCCCTCCTCTAAGCGCAGAACTTTCTTACCACTTTGTACAGGACCCGAACCCCAAAAAGCAGGCTTTCAATGGAAATTCGCTCATTGTGGGCATGGGCCAGTTCTAAGAAATTGCACTCAGGGTCATACTTCATAGGGGAGAAACCGTAAACTTTAACCCCTCTCTTGGCCAGGAAACGGCTGTCGGTGGTGGCGGGGAGCATGTAGGGGATGACTTTGGCCCTGGGGTCTTCTTCAGATATGACTTCCTGGATGATGCGGAAAAGTTCTGTTTCATAATGGATCTCAAAGGGTTCGGGTTCCATGAGCACCTCTATTTCCACATCGGGCCCGAGGTAAGGGCGAATTTCAGCCAGGAGGGTTTCTTTGGTTTGGCCCGGGAGAACGCGGCAGTCTATTTCTGCTTCAGCTTCGGATGGAATGACATTGGTCTTCTGGCCAGCTCTCAGAACAGTTGGAGTGGCAGTGTTATGGAGGAGGGCTCTGAACACGGGAGCGAGCCTTTTCCTATCAGGCAGGCATCTGAGGATAAGAGGTTCAAAAAAGGGGTTCAAGATTAAGGGAAAAAACCAGGAAATCGGGAATCCCTGGTCCCGGGCCAGCGTTTTGATAAATCGTTCGACGGTTGCGGTGCG
This sequence comes from Anaerolineae bacterium, assembly GCA_025062375.1. Lineage (NCBI taxonomy): Bacteria > Bacillati > Chloroflexota > Anaerolineae > Anaerolineae bacterium. The sequence goes on from JANXAG010000010.1 coordinate 51,520, forward strand.
GTGCATGGGCAGGCGGGCTTTCCCCAATCGGACCAGGGCTTCGGCCAGTTTGAGAACGGCATTATCATCCTTGGGAGTGGAAGCATGGCCTGGCTTACCTTTCGCCCTGACCCTTATCCAGCAGGGGCTCTTTTCGGCAGTATCGCAAACATAGTAGCGGCGGCCAGCGAATTCAATTCCATATCCTCCCCCTTCGTTCAGGGCATATTCGCACTTTAAAAGCTCTGGATGGTTCTCCAGGAGCCACTTGACCCCCATAGTCCCGCCCATTTCCTCGTCGGCTGTGGCTGCCATAATGATGTCCCTTTTCAGGCTCAAACCTTCCCTTTTGAGCTGGATTAGGCACATCATCTCCATAACCGTTAACTGCTTTACATCCACAGCTCCTCTTCCCCAGATATATCCATCCACAATCTCCCCACCGAAGGGATCGCGTGTCCAATGGGCTTCCTCCACCGGGACTACGTCCAGGTGGGATAGAAGGAGCAGTGGTCCTGCTTCACCGCGGCCCCTAAGGCGGGCAATGACGTTCCCCCGTCCAGGGGCTGATTCTATCACTCTAACTTCAATTCCTTCTCGGCTTAGAGTTTCGGCCACATATTCGGCGGCAGGGGTTTCATTGCCAGGAGGGTTCACTGTTTTTATACGTATGAGTTCCTGCAGGTGTTTTACAGCCTCGTCTTTTACCTCCATTTTTGCCTCCTTAAAAACAAGGTTTTCCCCGTCCAAAGCATAGGGCAACCAGCAGGGTTAGCCCCGGCTCCCACATGAGAGAAAACACCCTCTTGGCTCTTCTTATCCCTGTTTCTTTCCCATGAACTCAAAACGGATTGCGCGATGTGAGGAAAATTCCGGGGCTCCCCTGATTTCTCCCCCCAGCAGTTCAAGGGATTTTCGGGCAGAATTTGCGACGTTGTAGCCACACTATCGGAACTTTCAGGTTAAAGAGCTCTATGAGCTTATTGATTTCCTCCACCTCTTCCTTCAACCAGCACCGCTTCCCCTCATCGGTTCCCCGCAGGGAACTGGCTGCTTTTTGCCAGTTTTCAATTCTTTCCCGGATCTCGTTATCCAAGGCAATCCAATCCGGGACAAATCCCGCACTAGCTAAGATTTTAAAGGCGAGGCGCCACTCAGGAGGGGTGAAGGGGTAATCTTCCAGAGCGAGGGGCTGGCCTTTTCCTGGAAGGTTATCAAATTCGCCCCTGGCGATGGCTTCTTTGATTTTCTCCTCCACGATTTCTCCCCAATCCATTAGATCCCCCACTCTGTCAGCATATCCTGAGTTATAGCGTTGGCTTTACAGATGCGGGCGTAAAGTTCGCCGCTGGGCCTCATTTTCCTCTCCTGAGTCTTTTCGTTCAGGGCTATGAGGCCAAAGCGTCTGCTCCACCCCTCTGCCCACTCAAAATTATCCACCAGGGTCCAGAAGAAATAGCCCTTTACCGGGGCGCCGTCCTGGATAGCCCTCCATAGAGCCAGGAGATGGCGGAGGAGAAAGCGGGGGCGAACTTCATCGGTGCTATCAGGACAGCCGTTTTCGGTCACGTAGATGGGCTTTTTGAGCATGGCAAGCTCCATGACGAAGCGGTAAAGGCCATCGGGGTAATATTCCCCCCAATCTTCGGGGCCCTTATCCCCTCCTGGTGAAGGGAAACGTCTGACGAAAAATTCTCCTGGCCTGCGGATGTCAAAAGCTACCAGGTCCCGGACGTAATAATTTATCCCGGAGAAATCAATGGTATTGACCATTTTGTCCACCGTCTCCCCCCTTCCCAAGGGGAAAGCAAGCTTGCCTTCGGTTACGGCTTTGAGGAAAAGCCTGTTGAAGAGCAAATCCAGCAACCTTGCCATCGCCCTATCCAGGGGGAATGAAGGCTGAGCGGGGTCAAATACACGCATGTTATATGCCAGGCCGACCATTGCTTGTGGCTGGAGGCGGTGGATAGCGTGGTAGGCGGCGGCGTGGGCTTCGGCCATGTTCCTCATAACTTTTAGGGCCAAAGCGAAATCCTTCTTCTGGGGTGGCCAATAGGCGATCATATAACCTTCGTAAGCGTAAACATTGGGCTCGTTAATGGTGCACCAGAGATCACATAAATCCCCGAGAGCATCCACCACTTTAGTTACGAACCGCTCAAAGAGGGGAATTATTTGGCGGTTCTCCCATCCCCCTTTAGCTGCCAGCCAACGAGGGTTAGTGAAATGGTGCAGGGTCACCATGGGCTTGAGGCCATTCTGGTGCATGAACTCCAGAATCTGGCGGTAGCGTGTCAGGGCTTTCTCATTCCACACCCCTTCCTGGGGTTCTATACGGCTCCATTCCACCGAGAGACGGTGGGCGTTCTGGCCCATCTGGGCGGCGATGGCCAAATCCTCTTCAGCTCTGTGCCACCAATCGCAGGCTGCCCCTGAAGTTGAGCCATCCTTTATGTGCCCCGGGACCTTTTCCCATTCCCACCAATCGTTATTATCGTTATACCCTTCCACCTGGTGAGCGCTCGTAGCAGTCCCCCAAAGGAAACCAGGAGGGAAAGTATACATATTTTTCCTCCTTTTCTGGAGTCAGCAAGGCAATTATACGGAGAAATTGGGGTTAAAGCAAGGAACCGGGCTGAGTTTCAGAATTTACTCGGATAAAACCTGGGATTTGCCCCACTGAGCGATGCTGATAAAGCTAAAAGCCAGCACCGTAGTAACGAACTCTTGGTGGAAGAACCACGTGAACTTGCGCGATTAGGAAAAGTGGTCTAAAATATATTAAAAGCTTAACAGCTGAATATCGAGCTTCTGATCCTGTTCTGTTACCTGGGGTTATAAACGTGAGACCGTATTTTTTCTTGTTTGCCCTTGTCTTCTAAAGCCTCTGCAGAAGACCGAGCTCCTGAAAGTAAAAAGATAGGCCTTAGCGTTGTTGCTGGTTCCCCGCATTGAGAAGCGGCAGATTTTGTATTACCTTGCTGGTTTAAGCAAGGCTGGAAAAGAAAAAAGCCTGTGCCCTCGAAAGAGGGATAACGGGTGGGCGGAGCATTGGGATGGGTAAATAAAAGGATTGAAACCACGGATTCTTTCTTATCCGTGAAATCCGTGGTCAGAAGAGATACCGTTATGCCGGAACTGTTGTATGGGGATTTGACCGGGGCCATTATCGGCGCTGCGTGGAAGTGCACCGGATTCTGGGGCACGGGTTTCTGGAAGCAGTCTACGAAACAGCCCCGGCGCGCGAACTGGACCTGCGCGGCATCCCTTACGAACGCCAGAAGCGGCTGACGGTCACTTACAAGGGCGAGGCGGTGGGCGAATACATCGCCGATTTTGTGGTGGACGGAAAAGTCGTGGCTGAACTGAAGGCCACCAAAGGTCTGACAGAAGTAGACGAGGCCCAGTTGCTGAACTACCTGAAGGCCACCGGCTTGCGGGTGGGACTGCTTCTGAATTTCGGCATCCCCTCGCTGGAACATCGGCGTCGGGTGTTGTTATGTAACCTCGGATTTCTCGGATTCCAAATATTTTTAATCCGTGAAATCCGTGCAATCCGTGGTTCCCATCATATCCGTGAAATCCGTGTCATCCGTGGTTAGAAAACTGACCCTCGCCGCGCTGACCGCGATGCTGTTGGTCCTCCACGGCCCGACCCTGGCCGCTCTCGCGCTCCATAACGGGGCTGGGCTCCTCCTGCGCCCCCGCTGGCAAGCCGCCGGGGAGGGAGGATTTCCGGCGTGCGGGGCTGGCGTCGCTCCAGCCGCCGGGGCCTGGATAGAGCGGGCCCTGTGCCTGAACCCTCAGGACGAACGGGCCTGGCTCCTGCGAGGCCGCGCGGCCTGGCTGGCCGGCCGCTGCGACGGGGCCCTCCGGGATTGGGAGCGCGCCCTTTCCCTGAACCCGAGGGACCCCGCCGCCTGGGCCCTCTACCTGGCCGCCGGAGGAAATGGCCTGCAGCCCGATCCGGCTATCGCCGAAGGGGTGGCGTCCTACTTTCTCTTCCTGGGCGACCGGAGCCAGAAGGCTGAGCAGTGGGAGGACGCGCTGCAGTGGTACACCCGGGCCTTCTCGCTGCATCCCACTACCGCAGCGACCTGGAAACTGGAGGCCCTCTACCTCCGGTTGGAGCAGAAAGAAGCGGCGGTAGCGGTGTGGGAAGAACTGGCCACTCATCTTCCCACATCCGATCCCGACCGCTGGTGGGCGCTGGGCCGGGCGGCGGAACTTTCGGAGAGGTGGGAACACGCAGCCCTCTTCTACGGCGAGGGCGCCCGCCGCAGCCCCAGGCCCTACGACTTCCGAATGCGGGAGGGCGCGGCCTGGGAGCGGCTCCGGGACTGGGCCCGGGCCGAAGC
>JANXAG010000011.1 GCA_025062375.1 Anaerolineae bacterium
GTTTGGGGGATGTGCCCCCAGAAACCTCAAAAAGGGAGCGATCACCAACCTCTTGCATTCTACCCACGAGTGGGATCCAGAACCGTGGCGAACCTAAAGCCCACGAGGGTGGGAAAAATTCGGGGGGTGGAGGGGGGCGAAGCCCCCATCTCGGGGGACTTCGGGGGTGCCCCCCAAGACCTTAAAAGAATATTGCCCTCATGAGCCCGACTAAATAAACAAACGTAAACCCTGAACCTGCGGGGATAAAACCTGAAGAGCTTATCCCTATTCTTCAAACAAAAAATGGGAGCTCGCTTCAGGGAGCTCAAAAAGTTGGTAAGCCCCCCCAAAATCTTTCACTTTTCGGCAAAACCTCAGCACCTCACCCAGCACCTCAAGCTCCCCGGGCCCGATGGGATCAAATCCTTCTTCTACAATATAATTGAGCCCTGCCCGGTGAAGGAGCAAATGGGTCACCCCTTCTCTCCGCCAGGCTGAGATCAGAGCCTCAGCATCATAACCGTGGAGATAAAGGGAATGGGAAAAGCGATCCAAAATGGAATCAGGAAGGCAATCCCGCTGGCAGTGATAACTTCTGGGTTCCCAAAGGAAAAGAACCCTGGCCCCCGGGGGCAAATCCTGGTTAATGAACTCTATAGCCTTGATATACCATCCAAGACGGCGAGCGAGAAAATCTTCCTCCCTTTCAAAGCCCACAATAACTCTCAAGGGAGAAACTTCAATAGTGCCCAGAGAAAATTCTACCAGGTTGAAAACCAGCACTAAAACAATAGCGGCCCGGAAGACCCACCCCAAATTCACGGGCCTAGGTGGCAGCGCCTCCAGTGCTCTGACCCCGACTGAAAGGGCTATGGCCAGAACGCCAAAGGCCGGAAGCAGAAGGCGCCCCTGAACTAGCAATTGACTCCAGGCCAGCCCCAAAAGCCAGAAAGCGTAGAGGATGGAAAAGAAAATAAGAGCATCGCGCACTATCAAACGTTCCCGCTGGGATACAAGCTTCCAGCCGGCCAGGAGAGGAAAAAGCCCGAGGAACAAAGGCCCGAGGGAAGCCTGATAACCTTTGAGGCCCTCAACTCCCCAGATGGTGGCATCCCAAAGAGCGGTGACCAATTTAAAAGGAGCAGTGGTGGCGAAACCCGTCCACGGCCTTCCGAACCACCATCTCCGGTATTCATCCCAGTAAACCCCCTTGAGGAAAAACGGATAGAAAGGGTTGCCTGTAAGAGCCAGGTTTTTGATGAGCCAGGGAGAGAAAAGAAGGAATGCTATCAGAGGGAAAAGGAGGCACTCCCTCCTCCGGTTCACAATGAAGAGGAGGAAAGAAGCAGCCACCAGGACGGCCACGGCCGTATACTTGACCGAAAGGGCAAAGCCTGCCATCGCCCCGGCCAGGACGAGCCACCTCAAAGAACGCCTTTCGCGGTAGAATTCCAGGGCCTGGAAGGTCAAAGTTACATAAACCAGCAAAGCTATATCAACGTAGGGCCAGCTGGTTAGGATAAAAACCGTTGGAGCAGAGAGGACAAGCGCTCCCACCAGATAAGGGCTTTCTGAAAACCCAAGGCCTATGAAAGCTGCCAGGAGGCCGTAGGACCAGTGGATTACAGCGGCAGTTCTTTCGCCCGCAAGAGCCATAGCCCAGGTGAAAAGCATCTCCGTAAGCTGCGGGAACCCAAGGTAAGGTAAATCCAAGGGGTGAGAAATTTTCCCCTCTTTCAAGTAGAACTTTGGACCTGTAAGATGGTAAACGAGGGAATCCCAGGCAGAAGGCGGGGTTAAAGCCTGAAGGAGGGAGAGCCCCAGGGAAAGGAATATGTAAAAAGCGAGGAAACGCTCAAAGCGATTCTGAGGTTCTGGGAACTTAAACTTCCTCAAAGCCCGGACGAGCTCTGGCCCCGTCGCTGCAAGACCGAGCAAAGTCAATGGCCACACTACCGTGGGCCTCAGTAAGCCTACTGCTCCCAGAGCCATACTGCCTGAAGAGAGCAGCCCCATGCCCAGCGCTGCGGACCAGACCATCCTTTGGGCAGGTTCAAAGGGAAAAAATTTCGTGGTCAGAAGTCCTAACCCCGTTCCCAGAGCCAGCGTTGCCAGTCCTCCGGCCAGGGCCGAAAGGGCCTTCCCCAGTGCCTTAAGGTTGGAGGGAGAAAAAGGCTTATGGGGTACATAGTAAAGGGCTACAACCAGGAAAAGCCATACCAGAGCCATAAACAAAGCAAAGTAGAGCCTGCGGGAAGCCATCCGTTTTATCCCCTTCAGGCAAACTTATGGCACGATTCTAACCCTCTTGAAAGGTCCTGTCAAGCCGATGAGCCCATAGTCTGGCGAGAAAAACCCTCAGAGGGTGCGTGTCCAAACCGGGGTTATCCCTGCTTCTGCATTAAACCGTTGAAAAGCTCGCCCACAGGCCCTCAACCAAATTGACAATCTCCCGGGGAACAATTAAAATGTTGGTGATTTCACAAAAAGGAGGTGTCCCATGGCTTACAAGTTTCCCTCTGATGAATGGGTAAAAGCCCTCTGCAAAACCCTTAACGAAAGCGAAACCTATGCCGAAGCCGCCAAAAACTGGGAAGGCGATTTTTACTTCGTCATTGAACCCGAGGGCGATTTCAAAGAAACCGTTTACTTCTATATGGACCTCTGGCATGGAAAATGCCGTGAAGCTTTTATGACCCACGACCCCTCCGTTAAAGACCCTGAGTTCAAAATTTGGGCCCCCTTCGGCACCTGGAAGAAAGTTATTCTGGGTCAGCTGGACCCCATCCAGGGCCTTGTTACCCGGCAGCTCAGACTCAAAGGAGACATGATAAAAATAATGCGCAACGTTAAAGCCGCAAACGAACTGGTAAAGTGTTGTTCCAGGATTGAAACGGAGTTCGTGGCTTAACCTCTGGAGGCAAACATGTGGTTTTTCCAATCCCCTTACATCGTTTATGGGGATGATGCCCTCTTCCACCTTTCCCAACTCCGGGGCCGAAGAGCCCTTATAATTACCGACGAAAACATTTTGCGCCTGGGATTTGTCCAGAAAGTTGAAAAATACCTGAGGGATGCAGGCATTGAAACCAGCATATTCTCCGAAGTAGAACCGGAGCCCTCTCTGGAAACAGTTCTGAAAGGAAAAGATCTTGCCGAAACCCTTAACCCTGATTGGATAGTAGGAATAGGTGGAGGGTCGTGCCTGGATGCGGCCAAGGCTATCTGGCTCCTTTACGAAAACCCTCACCTTGATCCGAGAGCTATAAACCCCTTCGAAGAATTAAAACTTCGCCAGAAAGCCCGGATGGTAGCCATCCCTACCACAAGCGGAACAGGAGCCGAGGTTACCTGGGCAGTGGTTCTTACAGACAAAGCTGAACAACGCAAGCTTTCCCTCGGTGCCCCCATCAGCACTCCGGATATCGCCATCATAGACCCAGACCTTGTAATGGAATTGCCCCCAGGTTTAACAGCCTCCACGGGTATGGATGCCCTCTGCCACGCTGTAGAAGGCTTTACCAACATATGGCATAACGACTTTGCCGATGGCCTATGCCTCCAGGCCATTAAACTTATCTTTGAATTCCTCCCTCGGGCCTACGAAAAGGGCAAAGAAGATCGAGAAGCTCGCACTAAAATGCACTATGCGGCCACTCTGGCTGGTCTTGGTTTCATTAACTCTATGGCTGCCCTGGCGCATGCTCTGGGCCACTCTTTAGGAGCCCTTTTCAAGATCCATCACGGCCGAGCAGTGGGGCTTTTCCTCCCTTACACCATTGAATATTGCGCTAACGCTGGCGGAACCCGTTACGGTGAAATCCTCCACTTTCTGAGAATCCCTTTCCAAGATGAAAAAGAGGCCGCTTTCCTTCTTGCCAGAAAAATCCGGGAACTGGCGCATACGATCCATGAACCCTTAACCTTAGCTGAAGCAGGGATAGAAAAGGAAGAATTTGAAAAAGCCCTGCGCAGGCTCGTAGAAAACGCCAACATGGATGCATGCATTAATGCCGGAACCCGCATTCCTTCAGAAAAAGAGACCGAAATGCTTTTCCTCTATGCTTATGAAGGGAAAAGCGTAGACTTCTAAAGCCGGGGGGCACATGGGCGAACTTGGTCAGAGGCTAAGAGAAAGAAGAGAGGCTCTTGGCCTTACCATTGAGGAGGTAGCTAAAGAAACGCGCATAAAACCCAAATTTATAGAGGCCCTGGAAGAAGGTGATTACAACTCGCTTCCCGGCGAAATCTTCGCCAGAGGGTTCATCCGTAACTATGCTCTATTCCTCGGCCTTAACCCCGAGGAAATGCTTAAAATCTACCAGGCAGAAAGAGGCGGCATCCCCCCTCAAGAAACAGCTCTCCCTAAAACTGAATTTCCTCTGGAAAGGCCTTCCCCGTGGCCTTTCAAAAACCTGGGAGGATTTTTACTCCCCCTCCTGATAATTGCGGTGATTGTAGCCCTGGGCTGGTTTGCCTACATCAACTATCACCCCACTCTTTCGCTCCCTATGAAGCCTACTCCTTCCCCAACTCCCACCACAGCTCCAACTGCAACTCCTTCACCTACCCCTACGTGGACTCCGTCCCCTTCTCCCACTCCTACTCCCCATCTGCTTAATTTGACCCTCGCAGGAGTTGGGAGAAGCTGGCTTGAAGTTAGAGTGGACCAGGTTCTGGTGTTCGCCGGTTTCCTGAACCCCGGAGAAACCCTGTCCTGGAATGGAGAGACCATCTATGTAAAATGTGGGAACGCCGGAGGGGTGAAAGCAATAGTCAACGGTGAAGACATAGGAGTGTTGGGAGGGGAAGGGGAAGTCCTGAACCTGGAATGGAAGGCCGGACACACAAGGCCCTTCCTCCTTACCCCGGTGCCCTCCCCAACCCCTACTGCAACCCCCGGAGCCTGAGAGGATGCGCCAAAGAGAACAACTTGAAGAGATTGAGCTCCTGACCTTAGCCCCCTATGCAGTGAAAAGCCGGGAAAGCCGGGGAAGAGAATATCCAGAGAAAGAGCACCCGTATCGCACCGCCTTCCAGAGAGACAGGGACCGTATAATCCATACCACCGCTTTTCGGCGTCTGGAATACAAAACCCAGGTCTTCGTTTACTATGAAGGAGATTACTACCGTACCCGGCTCACCCACACCTTAGAAGTAGCTCAGCTTGGGCGGACTATAGCCAGAGCCTTGGGAGCGAATGAAGACCTGGTGGAAGCCATAGCCCTGGCTCACGACCTGGGTCACACCCCCTTTGGCCACTCAGGAGAAGAAGCTCTCCACGAGCTCATGGCCAATTACGGAGGATTTGACCACAACCGCCAGAGCCTTAGGATCGTTACCCTGCTGGAAAGGCGCTACCCTGACTTCCCTGGCCTGAACCTAACCTGGGAAGTAAGGGAAGGGCTCGCCAAACACACCACCGAATACGACAGAGGAACTGGCGAAGGCTACGAGCCTCACAAACTCCCGTCCCTTGAAGCTCAAATTGTAAACATTGCAGATGAAATCGCCTACTCTTCCCACGACCTGGACGATGGTCTAAGGGCCGGTATCCTCAACCCCTCTTCCCTCCTGGACATCTCTATCGGCCGGGAGCTCGTTAAAGAGCTCAGAATAAACGTAAACGCTTTTGATGACCTGGCCCGGCATCGTCTCATTCGGAAGCTGATTGACTGGAGCGTTTCCGACACTCTGGAAGAAACCACGAGACGTCTGGAGAGGGCATCGCCCAGATCTGCAGAGGAAGTGAGAAAATGCGGACAATCCCTGGTGAGCTTCTCTGAGGAAATGACCAGCCTCTATCGGGAGCTAAAGACTTACCTCATGGAAAACTTTTACCGCCACTACCGCGTAGTGAGAATGATGACCAAAGCCAAGCGCTTGATTGCGGATCTATTCCACGCTTATATGTCAGAACCTCGCCAGCTCCCCGAAGGCGTGAGAGCTCGCCTGGCGGAGGAAGAACTCCCACGAATAATTTGCGATTACATCGCTGGTATGACCGACCGCTTCGCCCTCCAGGAGCACAGAAAGCTCTTTGATCCCTTTGAAAGGGCCTAAAGCCTGTAAACCTCCATAATTCTCCTCTCGGCAACTCCCTCTATCTTCGCCACTACTTCCACATAGGGATAAATGGAAGAGTTCTGCAATTTGCGCTTAAGGAGCTCGTCCACCTGGAAGATGCCTGCCGAATTATTCATAATGATTTCTATCCTTACAGGCCTTTCGTCCCCTCTCTCAATTTTCACCGCATCAACCGCCAGGGCCGAGACCGAATAGATATTCACTTTGCCCGCCTCAAAGGGTATTCTGGAGCGGCCACCTGTCATATCCAGGGCATCGGCCACTTTAACGACCCCAGCCTCAATGGTCAGACAGGGCATATCCCAGCGGTGGGCAATAACGGCGTGGAGAATTTCGCAGGCCATTATGGTGATGGTTGGTTCAGTGTATATGCCTTCCAGGAGCTGGCGAGCTTTGGGATAACCTAAAGCCACACTGAAAAGCTCATGCTCCCTCCGGTGAATAGCCATCCCCACATCGTGGAGACAGGCTCCGAGGAGAGTGATAACCTCTGCGTCCTCTCCTGTAAGGCCATGATTGAGCTCTGCACTCGGCTTTATTCCTGCCTCCATAAGAAGCCTCAGGATCTTGAGAGCAGCATTGGCCACTATCCTTATGTGGACTTCCCCGTGATCGCTCATCCCCTGGCGGTCAATAGCATTTATGTTGGCGCTTTTCCACCACTGTCTGAGCTCCTGGTCCTGATTAACCCTTTCCAGTACTTTTCTCAGCTTCTCATTTTGCTTTACAGGCACATCAAAGGCCATCTCATTACGCCCTTTCTTCTACCACCCAAGTAGCCGATTCTACAGCTCTGTTGGGGATCACATACAGCTTGCCGTCCTCGCCCTCTATTCGGGTTTTGCGCAAGTCAAGAGACTTTATCACCCCCGTTATCCCCGCTGCCGTCACTTTGTAACCGACCTTAAAATCGGGGTCAGTGGCCAAGAAAATACCAGCCAGGATGTCAGAAGTAGTGCCGGATATACCCGTTGCGAGGCCTAAAGCGACGGCTGCTATGGAGCCTGATATTGCTAAAGCCAGTTCATTTAGACCCAGCGCTCTCAAAGTCCCGGCCAGGATTAAGATCCAGCCGGCTACACTGAGCAAAGCTCTGAACAGGGAAGCAATGGTAGGTTCAGTCTTAGCGGCCTGCATTGCTTTGTTAACAATGAAAAGAACCACCTTTAGAGCTATCCAGCCGCCAATGAAGAAAGCTATGGCACCCGGAAGCCTGGTCATAATGAACCTAACCCAGTTTTCCAGGACGGACAACAAAATGGGCTGCATAGACTATCCTCCTCGCAAAATTTTAATTATGATATCACGATTTCAGCATAAACCAAAATCCGACGTTGGAGGGGACCACTTCCGAAGCGGTGTGTTGAAGCCCCCCCAAATTGTCCGGAGCCAAGCGGCAACTTATTTCGCCCCCAAACTCCAATTTGCGCTTGGGGAAGAAGGATGGTATAATTTATCTGGAAATTGAAAACGGGGGCCCTGAAGCTCCCAGGCCAGCTTAAGAGGCTTGGGAGCTTTCTATTTTTAAAAAGGAGGTAATGCCATGACCAGAAACATGACGCCTGAAGAAGTCCTGCGCCAGGTAAAAGAGGAAGACATAAAATTCATCGTCCTGCAATTCACCGATATAATGGGTTCGGTAAAAAGCGCTACAATCCCAGCAAAACGCCTTGAAGAAGTTCTTGAACGAGGAATATGGTTTGACGGCTCCTCAGTGGAAGGGTTCGCCCGCATATACGAAAGCGACATGCTACTTGTGCCCGACCCCTCAACCTTCTGCATTCTACCCTGGGAGCCCGAAAATATGCGCAAAGCACGCCTCCTCTGCGATGTCTACACCCCTGATTACAAACCTTTTGAAGGAGACCCGCGCTATATCCTCAAAAGGGCGCTCCAGAAGGCAAAAGATATGGGCTACACCTACAACGTAGGAGCCGAAATTGAATTTTTCCTCTTCAAAATGAACGATTTCCCCAAACCTCAACCCGTCCCCCACGACGTCGGAGGCTATTTTGACTTCTCCCCAAGGGACCAGGCCGCAGTAGTTCGGTCTGAAATAATCTCTATGCTCCACATTATGGGAATTGACATGGAAATGGATCACCACGAAGTATCCCCCGGCCAGCACGAAGTGGACATCCGCTACTCCGATGCCCTCACGGCCGCTGATAACGTAATAACCACCAAATACGTGATAAGGGCCGTAGCCCAGGCCCACAACCTCCACGCTTCCTTCATGCCTAAACCTATCTTTGGGATAAATGGCTCCGGAATGCACACACACCAGAGCCTCTTCACCCTGGATGGACGCAATGCCTTCCACGACTCAGACGATAAATATAAGCTTTCAAAGCTGGCTTACCACTTCATAGCAGGGCAGCTGGAGAACGCCAGAGCTCTATCTGCAGTTGTGGCCCCCACCGTTAACTCATATAAGCGCCTCGTCCCCGGATATGAAGCCCCTGTTTACATATGCTGGGGCAGGATAAACCGCTCGGCTCTCATCAGGGTCCCCGCCTTTCCTCAGGGCAAAGAAAACTCCACACGGATAGAACTGCGGTGCCCAGACCCCAGCTGCAACCCTTACTTAGCTTTCGCAGTAATGCTTCACGCCGGTCTTGAAGGCATTGAGAAAGGATTATGGCCACCAGATCCTGTGGAGGAAGATGTTTACCACTTTGACGACTCCCGTCTTAAAGAGCGATACATCCGAACCCTTCCCGGCTCCCTCGCCGAAGCCCTGGATGAAATGGAGAAAAGCGAGCTTGTGAAAAAGGCCCTCGGAGAACACACCTTCAAGCGCTTCCTGGAAGCCAAGCGGAAAGAATGGGATGACTACCGGATAAGAGTGACTGATTGGGAGCTGCACAGATATTTCTTTATCCTCTAAACCGCAAACCCCCGGAGGGGAAAAATGAAAGCTTACACCAAGTACTTAACCTTTAACACTACCCACAGGACGCAGCTGGTTCACATAACTCCTCAGGTTGAGGAAGCAGTCAGAGAAAGCGGAATAAAGGAGGGTTTTGTACTGGTCTCCGCCATGCATATCACCGCCGGCGTTATAGTTAACGATGATGAGGAAGGATTCTTCAGAGATTTCTGGGAGCTAATGGATAAGCTTGCCCCTTACCGTTCCGATTACCATCACAATGCCACCGGGGAGGACAATGGCGACGCCCACCTCCGCTCTGTTCTGGTGCATCACCAAGTCATAGTGCCCGTCACTAACGGCAGGCTGGATTTGGGGCCATGGCAGCGCATCTTCTACGCCGAGTTTGACGGCAGACGTCCCAAAAGGCTTATCATCAAAGTCCTGGGAGAATAGGGAGAACCTTTAACGCCTCAACCTCAGGATGAGGTTCAGTATTATAGTCAGTAAAAGGCTGAGAAGGATAGAAGTGGCCAGCGGGATGTAACAGCCGAAATTTTCTCGTCTGATAATTATATCGCCTGGCAGATGGCCAAAGTGAGGCAAACGCCCTGCTAGAATGAGGAATAACCCCATGAGAATTACCAGAAAACCCATGAGCAGGAGAAGCTTGCCCATCTCCTCAAAACCCTGCATACCCCCTCCCGCTACTACTGCAGTTATGCTTCTTTAAAAATACCACAAGCCCACTCCTGAGGCAAAACCCTCAGGTTTCAAGAGAGAAATTCCTAAGGAATTCTTCCCCTTCACGGCTAACGGCGGTCTGCTCTGGCTTTACACCCTTATCCGCCATCAGCCAGGCTTCGTAATCGGAACAGGCTCCTTCAGCAAAAGTGAGAATAAATCCCCTAAGGCCACAAATCAAGCAGGCCAAAGCGAAGGGGTGGAGGGAATAGGGGCAAACGAAGGCCAGAATTCGAGAGGGGCCTTTTCCCTCCAGAGCGGGGAGCAGAAGGTCCTGCCCTATCCTCAGGGCGCTCGTCATCACGTATACTTTGGCTCCAAGCTTGAGGCCGGCTGAGATGAGATTTTTGATGGAGCAAAACTCAAAGCAGGACTGGGGAAGGAGGCAAGAAGGGCTGAAACGTCCCGCCGGGCAGTTAAAAGGCTTCTGACAGTACCCCGGAGCTATTATCAGGTTCTTCTGATCCCTGAAAAAATCTTCCGGACTATCGGACCCGAGGAAATTGACGGCCCTGTCCAGCAAGTTTCTCTTCACAAGTTTTCGGTACTTAAGGAGGCCTCTCAAAGTGGCTAAAGGATGACGTAAGACCACATGCTTCAAAAACCAGAGGCCATAAGGGCGAGATAAGCTTCGGAAAGAAAATTCCCAAACCTTAAAGCCCAGGAAAGCACGCCTGTCAAGCTGGCGGAAGAAACTCAATGGAACCCCCATTTTACATCAGCGAGAAGGGCTTTCCTCAGTTTCAACGGCTAACTTGTAGACTTTAAGAGGAGTTTCAAAGCCCTTTATGATAAGGGGGGTTGGCATAGGCTGAAGGGGAAACTGCCCCTTGACACGCTGGGCAGTAGCTTCATCCATCAAGATTTCCCCCAAAGGCTTGCTTCGGGCCGAAAGGCGAGAAGCCAATATTACAGGAGTGCCAGCTATAATGCTTTCGGACCACACAGTATCAAACATTACAGGCCCCGTGCTTATCCCTATTCCAAGCCTGTGTTCGCGTAGCTCTGGGTATTTATCAAGCCAGCGTTCCACAAGGCGAGAGAAAGCTGCCTGCATTTTGGGGGCCACCCTCAGGGCTTCTTCTGGTTCCTTGAAGACCACCAAAATCTGATCTCCGGTATACTGCTTTATAACCCCCCTGGCTCCCACTGCCTCTGTCATTTCCAGGTAAAATTCCCTTATGAACCTCAGGGTAGCCTTGGGGCCCAGAAGCATGGCCAGCTGGGTGGAAGCCTGGACATCAGCTATGAGAATGGTTAAAATCTGCTCCAGCTCGGCTGAGGGTTTCCCTTCAGGTGAGGATACCATCCTGATAAGAGGAGAATGAGCTGCCTGCTCCTCCAGTATCCTGCTTATATCTCTCTGCAAGCGCTCGTTCCTGGTCTGAACCAATCTCTCCATTGCGGAAGGAAGCGAGGCCATGACTTCGTTAAAATCTTCCCTGTTCAAAACCCAGCCTTTCACAGGGGTAAGAGCCACCACTGAAGCCGTTCGGATAGGAGTTTCCTCTAAGAGGGCAATTTCCCCAAAATAACTCCCGGGGCCGAGGATGCCAAGGGTTACCTTTCGCCCCTCCAGGCCGTAGATGTAAACCTCAACCTTGCCTTCAGCAATAAAATAAAAAGTGGAACCCAGTTCCCCCTGCCTGATTATTACCTCACCGCTCTTGAAATTTACAGGTTTGAGGCGCTCGGCCAGGAGAAGCAATTTTTCCAGAGGGACATCCCGGAGGAAATAGACTTGCCTCAAGAAAGAGAGAACAGGGGTAGCAAGGGCTTTATCCATCATTTCCAGTTGGACTCTGGCTTCCTCGTAGTCAGGTTTGAGGGTGAAGGCCCGCCTGAAAGCCCCGAAGGCTCTTTCATATTCTCCCAGGGCTTTGTAGGCAAGACCCAGGTTGTAATGATGGTGGGGATTACCCGGTTCCAGGGAAGTGGTTTGGAGGAAGTTAGTGATGGCCTTGGTGTAATCCCCGTTTTCGTAGTAGATAATGCCCAGAAGGTTGTAAGCATCCACCAGACCGGGGTAAAGTTCTATGGCTTTTCTTAGAGCTTCTATGGCCAGATCTCTCTGCCCCAAAGCCCGGCGTATCCAGCCCACTTCGTAATAGGCATAGTAGAGGTCGGGATTCAGGCGCAGGGATTCCAGCAGATGTTCTATCGCTCCCATAAAATCGCCCGCAAGCTCGCAAGCCATCCCCCACACCAGGTGGAATAGAGCTTTATCCCCTTCCTGCCGGACAACTTCGCTTTCAAGCTTTTCTATATCCCCCTCCGAAAGGATACTGGAAAGACAAGAAGCTGCCAGCCAGAGACGATTGGGGTCAGAGCCATCCTGAATTATCTCCCTGTAGGTGGAAGCTCTGTAGGGGGTAAGGCCAAACAGGCAAATGGCCACTCCAGACCAGTACGCTATGTCTTCAGGGCTTGCAAGATACCAGGATATGGGTTCTCCCCGCTTGAGGAGGCCAAGGGCAGCAAAGTATTCCCGCACTGAGTGATGCATGAACTCCACCATGTCTCTGTCCCTGGAAAGGCGCAGGAGGCCGCTGTAAAGAAGCCCTTCCAGGATCTCCTGAGCTGAAGCTTTCACATTCATCCCGAAGGTGGTTTCCCTTATGAGCCAGTAAACCCTTTCCCGGTGAATGGACTCGGCTTTTTCCCTCTGCATTGTGAGGCCAAGGTAGGCGAGGACCTCCCAGCTCACCTCTACCGCTACTTTACCTCTTGTTCTGCCCAGTATAATCCACCACTCTGTTTCAGTCCGACGCAGGAGGTTTTCAGCGAATTTCTGAAACAGAAGCCCTCTGTTGCGGGGAAACATTTCGTCAGTGAAGGATATCCTGGTAAGCATGGAAAGGGCCAGCGGGTTGGAGGATAACTCCCTGAGAGCGGGATCAGTCTTTATGATTTGTGCGAGTTTTCGCCCCCTTTCCTCTCCCAGATATGTAGTAACGTAAAGGTCAATGTCTTCTTCTCTCAGGCCCTGGAGCAGGAAAGAGGGGAAGCGGCCTGCCAGGGCTTCGTCGTAGAACCGGCTTGTAAGGATAAAGCGGTGGTCCCGGTAGCGGTGAAGGAACTGGTCCAGAGCTGGCCTGGACTCCGGAGGCATCTCGTTTAATCCATCGAGGATGAAAAGAAAACGAGCCCTTTTCCGGTCCATTAACTCTAAGGCTTCGGGGCTCTGGCGGAGAAGTTCTTCCAGGTCTTTCAAATCCTTTATCTCTTTAAGGCCATAGGTTTGGAACTGGCTCAGGACGAGCTCTTCTAGCTGGTGGGTTCGGCGGAGCAGATGAAGGCGGATGAAGACCGGGATTAGCAATGGTCGGCGGGTTTCTTCATCGTGGCGTTCCCAGGCTTTACGGGCCAGAAGCCAAGTAAGATGCTTTACTACAGTGGTCTTTCCGGCCCCTGGTTCCCCCAGGAGAATAGCGGATTCCCCCTTTTCCAGGATAGAGATAACGTCCTGACTTTCTCCAGCTGGTCCACGGCGTAGAAAGGCGTGGAAACGGACTTTGGCTTCTGCTAAGGGAATAGCTCTGAGGGGAATGTAGAGCTCGTTCCAGATGGAAAAATCAGGATCTTCCAGAAGGCTCTGGAGGTAGCGTTTCAGAGGCGGGAGTTTAGCCCTCTTAATAGCCCCGGTGGGGAGACTTTCAAATCGAAAAAGCATTCCCTTCCAGGTCCAGAAATCGGGGGCTTCCCGGGCCATTTTGTCCACAAAATCGCTCGTAGCCCAGAGGATTATGGGCTGACGGATAATAGTGGTGGCATCGCGGAACAAGTTTAACCAGAGGAGGAATTTTTCCTGGTCCTCTTCCGCGAGTTTTTCCAGCCCATACACAAAGAACACTATGTTCTCGTATTTTCCTGAAAGCTCCAGTTCCTTAAAGCCAGACCTATCCGTCAGGTTCCTGAGGACCCGAACCAGGTTCAAGTCCTCCTCAGTTATTTCCACGGGGTAAAGGTATATGTTCATTTCCCGGAAGCGCTTTTCAAAGTAGCGGAAGAGGCGTTCCCTCAGTTCCAGGTCATCGCATTCAGCAGTGGCGATGCCTCCAAGCCTGCTCATGCGAACCATGGATAGAAGAAGTTTTATCTGCTCCGGGTAGCGTTTTTCAATGGGATCACTGAAGCTTTCCTTCACCGGGCTCATATTAACCCCTTTTCCTCAAGTAAAAGTTCCACCACCGGGTGGACATCATACCAGTAGTTTCCATTGGAATACTCCAGAACACATAGGGACTGAAGGTATTCCCAGGCGTTTTCCAGGCTGGGGCATTCTTTAAGCTCGTAGACCCTTTTGAGGTTGAGGTAATCTTCGTGAGAGAGGCGCCGGGAGTAATCTTTCTTGAACTCGTTTATAACCCAGTCCACGACTTCGTGGCTTATCCTGGGGAGATTGAAGGTGGCACAATAGAGGCAACTATCCTGCACCATTTTCACCAGGTGGCGAGCAACCCCTCCACTGGCCAGGGCCAAGCGTCGGACCACCCCATCCTCAAAAAGCTGTGGGTGGACTCTCCTGTAGACCATTTCTTCAAGCTTGGCCACACCTTCTTCGTTGACCTGGCGGTTTTCTTTCTTGAAGACGCTGAACATTGGTACCGGATAGGTTTTATAGGGTTCAAGAGCGGGCGAATCTCCCAGTTCATACATCAGGGAAACAGGAGCGGTGTAAATAGCCATACACTCCAGAAGGGTGAGGAACGGCCCTTCCTCGCGGAACACCTGAAGGGCTTCCATTCGCGGCAACTTGTCCAGATCATCAATTACCACCAGGATGTTCTTCCCGGTTATCTCTTTAACCCTCCTGACGATACCATTGACCAGGTCGCGCAACTCGGAAGCCCTCTTCCGAACGCGGAAACGGGTTTCTTCAACCTTTTCTCCCCGGCCCCTTACGCTTATTCCGATGAGGGACATGAGGCTTAAAAGCCTCCCCAGACCCTCATTCGTGCCTACGTCCACTTCAGCCTGAAGAGTCCGGCGGGTAAAGGTTTCCACTTCTTTGTTTATCCAATCCGAAACCTTGTGGGCTTCTTCCGGAGAAAGGGCTATATCCAGTGCTTGAAGCTTGTTGTAAAGGGCCACTACTATGGAGAAAGCGATATCAGTGTAATCAATCCCTTGGAGGTCCAGGATTTCGTTTATGGAGTAAGAAACCACCAGCAACTGGTGAGAAGCGGTTTCATCCCGCTCCAGATCTCTGGTCAGGCGGTTAAGTTCAGTGGATTTTCCACACCCTACATGGCCTGAAAGGATGAACTTAGTGGAGAGACCCTTTTCGGCACCCCATATTATCTCCTTCTTGAGCAGCTCAAGCCGTGAACCCTCCTTCTCCCTGGGAACGTAAAAGCGGTCCAACTGCTGAGCCTGGAGAGGCATCCTGTAATCTGTGTTGGAATAAGCATCCAGAAAATTGCGGGCGGCAAAAGGGTAAAGGTTTTCCCCCATAATTTGCCTCCTTTGCAAATCGTTGAGGAAATTATAGCATGATTTTGCGGAAAATAAAAGCCTGCTGGAAACTGACGTTTGAGGAGCGCAAGTTCTGCCCGGGCAGTTTTTTAGGGATTACAGATAGTTTGAGTTTGCCTTTTAGCCTGGATTTATCTATAATACTTCTTGAACCGAAAGAGGCCGGGAGGGCTTATGGAAAAGTCGGAATTCTTCCACGAACTTCTGGAAATACCTCACATAGCCCCCGGAAGTATCGTCAAAGGGGTCCTTGTGAAAATATCCCCCAATGAGGTATTGGTGAACATTGGCACAAAAACTGAAGCAGTCCTTCACCACAAAGAGCTCTCAGGACCAGCCCGGGAGATACTTAAAAATTACAAAGAGGGCGATGAAATCCCTGTTTGCATTGTAAGGCCCGAGACAGACACGAGTCAGGCCGTTGTCTCCATCCTCAGGGCCAGGCTCGAGGCCGATTGGGATTACGTAGAGGAGCTCAAGCGCACAAGAGCCACCTTTGAGGCCGAAGTAGTGGATTACAACAAGGGGGGATTGCTGGTAAAGATAGGAGTCCTGAGGGGTTTCGTCCCTGTATCCCAGGTGGATCCGCTCCGGTACCGCAATCACAGGGGAAGCAACAGGACAAAAGTCCTTTCCGAATTGGTGGGGCAGAAGATAAAATTGAAAGTAATGGATGCTCAAAGAGACCAGGGCCGCCTGATCCTTTCAGAGAAATTGGCTATGGAAGAATGGCGTGAAGAGCAGAAGAACCGCCTCCTGCGAGAGCTACAGGAAGGAGATATATACACCGGAGTCGTTACGGGTATATGCGAATTCGGGGCTTTTGTGGATATCGGAGGAATTGAAGGCTTGATCCACCTATCAGAACTCTCCTGGACAAAGGTTTCCCATCCGAGTGAGGTGGTGAAAGTAGGGGATAAGGTGGAAGTTTACGTCCTGGAAGTAGATCGGGAACGAGGTAAAGTAAGCTTGAGCCTGAAGCGCATCCACCCTGAGCCCTGGAGCATGGTGGAAGAAAAATACCGGGTCGGGCAGTTTGTGGAAGGGACTGTGACAAAACTGGCTCCCTTTGGCGCTTTCGTCCAGATAGAAGATGGGATTGAAGGTCTCATCCACATATCCGAACTTTCCTTCCAGCGCATAAACCACCCTAAAGAAGTGGTAAAGGTGGGGGATGTACTGCGCTTGCAAATTATAAGCCTTGACCCCGTTCACCGCCGGATGGGCTTAAGCTTGAAGAGGGTGGCCGAGCATAATAGATCCAGCGAGGATTGGCGCAAAGATTATGAAGAGTTTTCACGGAGGGATTAATGGGGGATAAGCTGGAAAAATTTACCAAACAGGCCCGAAAAGTCCTCAAACTGGCTCAGGAAGAGGCCATAAGGTTCAACCACAGTTACATTGGGACTGAACATCTCCTTCTGGGCCTCCTTCACGACAAGGACAGCGTAGCGGTTAAAGTCCTGGAAGAGCTCGGGATAAACCCTTCTCACGTTCGCCGTAGTCTGGAAAGGCTCATAAAGCCCGGAAGGCATGCTCCAACCCAGCTTACCCTCACCCCCAGAACCAAGAGGGTTCTAGCTTTAGCTATGGACGAAGCCCGCAGGTTGGGCCACAATTATGTGGGAACCGAACACCTGCTCTTAGCCCTGGCTAAGGAGGAAGAAGGGCTGGCCATAGAAGTCCTCAGAAACTTGGGAGTGGACCTGGAAGCTATCCGGCGCCAAACTACAAAGCTCCTCATTGAAAGCAAGCCTCAGCCTTCCACTCGCCCCCCCGAAAGCACAACCCCCTTGCTGGACCAGCTTTCGGTAGACCTCACAGCCTTGGCTGCGGAGGGGAAGCTTGATCCGGTAATAGGCCGGGAGAAGGAAATAGAAAGGGTGATGCAGATTTTAGCCCGGCGCACTAAAAACAACCCTGCCCTTATAGGAGAGCCAGGGGTTGGAAAAACGGCCATCGTGGAAGGGCTTGCCCAGCGCATAGTGGCAGGAGAAGTGCCAGAGCCCCTTCTGGAGAAGAGAGTGGTCATGCTGGATGTGGGAGCGCTGGTGGCTGGAACCATCTATAGAGGACAATTTGAGGAACGCCTTAAGAAGGTCATTGAAGAAATACGCCGCTCCCCTGTAATCCTTTTCATAGATGAAATGCACATGTTGGTGGGCGCAGGAGCCGCAGGCTCAGCTGTTGATGCTGCCAATATCCTTAAGCCAGCGTTAGCCCGTGGCGAATTGCAGTGCATAGGGGCCACCACTCCTGACGACTATAGAAAATATGTGGAGAAAGATGCCGCCTTAGAGCGCCGCTTCCAGCCTGTATATGTTTCAGAGCCCACCCCCCAGGAAACCATTGAGATCCTCAAAGGGATAAGGAGCCGGTACGAAGCTCACCACAAAGTTAGGATAACTGATGAAGCTATATTGAGTGCCGTTCGCCTGTCCATCCGCTATATCACGGATCGGTACCTTCCGGATAAAGCTATTGACCTCATTGATGAAGCTGCTGCCAGAGTAAGGATGTACAAATCGCCTCATGCTCGTGAACTTCTAGAAATATTCCGCAATTTAAGGCGTATACGTCAGAGAAAAGAGGAAATTCTGGAATTCGGCAATTACGAAGAGGCGGTTGCTTTGCGCCTCAAAGAAGTGGAATTGGAAAAACAGCTTTCATCCCTCAGGGAGGAGTGGGACCTCTCTGAAGACCTCCCCATGGTGACCCCCGAAGATATTGCTGAAGTGGTCTCCATGTGGACGGGCATACCGGTGACCTCTTTGGCGGAAGAGGAGACCAAACGCCTCCTCAGGATGGAGGAGGAACTTCACAAGCGCATTGTAAGCCAGGATGAAGCTATTGAAACCATAGCCAAAGCTGTCCGAAGGGCAAGGGCCGGGCTTAAAGATCCACGCCGCCCTATTGGAACTTTCATCTTCATGGGGCCTACAGGGGTAGGGAAAACGGAGCTGGCCAAAGCTCTGGCAGAGTTTATGTTCGGAACAGAGGAGGCCCTGATTCAAATAGACATGTCCGAATTTATGGAACGCCACACAGTTTCTCGCCTCATTGGAGCTCCTCCGGGTTATGTGGGGTATGAAGAAGGAGGACAACTCACTGAAGCCGTTCGCCATCGCCCCTACAGCGTGATCCTTCTGGATGAGATAGAAAAAGCCCACCCCGAAGTCTTCAACATCCTCCTCCAGATAATGGAAGAAGGCCACCTCACCGATGGTCGCGGCCGCAGAGTTGATTTCCGGAACTGCATAATTATAATGACCTCCAACATTGGAGTGGAAAGGCTCAACAGGGCAGCAGCCCTTGGTTTTAAAGCCACTAGGGATGAAGTTAAAGACCTTCAGACCCGCTATGAGGCTATGAAAGAGCAAGTTATGGCTGAACTCAAACGCACTTTCCGCCCCGAGTTCCTGAACCGTGTAGACGCAGTGGTGGTCTTCAAACCTTTAACCAAGGAAGACATCAAAAAGATTGTGGATCTGGAAATTGGCAAGCTGGCCAAAAGGCTTGAGGAGCAAAAGCTTGCCATAGAAATAACAGAAGAAGCCCGGGAATTCCTGGCCGAGAAAGGCTATGACCCCAACTTTGGCGCTCGCCCTCTTAAGAGAGCGATCCAACGCTACGTGGAAGAGCCTCTTTCTGAAGCCATCCTGGAAGGACGCTTTAAACTCGGAGACACCGTGGTGGTAAACTTAAGGGAAGGGGGGATCTCCCTGGACCCTAAGGGGGCCCTTCAAAAAGAAACCAGCCCTCTGAGGGAAGCCTTAAACTAGACCCACGGAAGTGGGAAAAGATGCGGAAAGGGCATCATGGAAGCAATCTGCCCACAAATGGGGCCAAAAAACCACCCGAACTTCTGGCTCAGGGTAGTTTTCAAGATTATTGACAAATTCGCTCAAATTTAGTATATAAGCTTTCAGGGCAAAAACTTTAGAAAGGAGGCCTGCCATGAAGCGATATGAATGCACCGTTTGCGGCTACATTTATGACCCCACAAAGGGTGATCCTGACCGTAATGTCCCTGCTGGCACCCCCTTTGAACAGCTCCCTGATGATTGGGTTTGCCCCGATTGCGGAGCCACTAAGGATATGTTCCAGCCATTGGATTAAAGCAAAATAGCGCTGCCATGCCTCCAATATCCATAGCTCCGGGAATTTTTTGGGTAGGCATAAATGATCGCACTACTGATCTCTTTGAAGGCCTCTGGCCTATAGAGAGGGAAGGGGTCTCCTATAATTACTACATCATTTTGGACGAAAAAAAGGTCCTCATAGACCTGGCCAAGGGCTTCAAAACTGATGAATTTTTCTCCAACATTGCTGAAGTCACCAACCCCGCCGAAATTGACTACGTTGTTATAAACCACATGGAACCAGACCACACAGGAACCCTGTATACTTTCCGGCAGGTTGCCCCTAAGGCTACCATAATAGTCACCCCTAAGGGAGCTGAACTTCTAAAGAACTTCTTCGGGATCACGGAAAACGTCAAAGTGGTTGAAGATGGCGAACTCCTTACTTTAGGGCAGCGAACTCTCCGCTTCCTTCATACTCCATTCGTGCACTGGCCTGAGACTATGATGACCTATGAAACGAATTCTCAGATCCTCTTCTCCTGCGACGCCTTCGGAGGATACGGCGCCCTGAGAGGGGCAATTTTTGAAGACGAATGCACCGACCTGGATTTCTACAAAAAAGAAGCTCTCCGCTACTACGTAACTGTAGTAGCTACGTTCAGCGGCCCCGTCCTCAGGGCTATAGAGAAACTCAAGGACCTCAAGATTGATATTATCGCCCCTTCTCACGGACTTCTCTGGCGTAAGAACCCTTCAGTAATAGTGGAACTATACCGCCTCTGGGCAAGTTATGCCACATCTCCCGGTGAACCGGCTGTCACCCTTATTTACGGCTCCATGTACGGCAATACCGAAAAATTCATGAACGCGGTAGCTCAGGGTGTGTCCCGGGAAGGGGTTCCTGTAGAGATATTTGATGCCGCCCGAGTTCATCCAGCTTATATCCTCCCATACCTGTGGACACGGCAAGGGGTCATAATAGGCGCTCCTACCTACGAAGGAGGCCTCTTCCCCCCAGTTGCCCATGCCCTGGACATAGCCGCCCTCAAACGAGTAATGAACAAGAAAGCCGCCTACTTTGGAAGCTACGGCTGGAGCGGAGGAGCCCTGAGAAGGCTTAAGGAAATCCTCGAACGCCTCAAATGGGAACTGGTAGATACTCTGGTGTTCGCAGGCAGGCCAGAGCCTGAAGAACTCAAGAAGGGGGAAGAATTCGGGGCTAAGTTCGCTCGTCTTATAAAAGAAACTCCATGAAACCCTTACCTCTTAACCTAGTCATCATAGGCAATGGGGTGGCAGGTATAACTGCTGCTTTGGAACTTGCCCGGCGCAAAACGGGAGAGATTGATGTTTTTACAAAGGAGCCATACCACTATTACTATCGCCCGCGCCTTCCATCTTTTATCGCTGGGGAATTGTCGGAAAAAGAGCTTTTCCCTCATGAGCCATCATGGTATGAAAATGCAGGGATAAAAATTCACCTTAGCACTCCCGTAGTTCGCTTGTTCCCCGAGCGTAAAGCTATAGTCACTGCCGATGGGCGGGAATATTCCTACAGGAAACTTCTCCTGGCAACAGGAAGCCTCCCCTTGCTTCCACCTTTAGAGGGAATAGACAGGGAAGGGGTTTTCACGCTCCGCACCTTGGACGACGCCCGGGCTATAAAAAGTTACTCTGAGCAATGTGAGAGAGCAGTAATACTGGGAGGGGGCCTTCTGGGGCTGGAAGCGGCAAGGGCTTTGAGAGTTCGCGGCCTATCAGTTGTAGTCCTGGAACGAGCTTCCTACCTTTTACCCCGCCAGCTGGATGAAGAAGGAGCACGCGTGTTACAGAAGCTTGTGGAAAACATGGGTATAAGGGTAGAAGTTTCTGCAGAAGCCAGGGCCATTCTGGGAAATGGGAAAGTGGAAGGCGTGGTGCTGAGTGATGGCCGAAAATTTCAGGCCCAACTGGTCCTCATAACCATTGGGGTCAAGTGCAATGCCGGGCTGGCCAGGGAAGCCGGCCTTATGGTAGAGGGGGGGATTTTGGTGGACGAGAGGATGGCCACATCAGCTCCGGATATATACGCTGCCGGGGATGTGGCTTATTTCCGGGGCCGCTCCTGGGGGATAATCCCTGTGGCCCTGGCCCAGGCTCAGGTAGCTGCTGCCTCTATGGCCGGTGAGGAAGCTACCTACAGAGAGGTTGTCCCTTCCAATTCCCTGAAGATAATGGATATAGAAGTTACCTCAGCAGGTGAAGTGAACCTTCCGGAAAATCAAGGGATTCACCTGCGTTTTTCCAGACCTGAGGCTGGAATTTACAGGAAAATCGTCCTGCGCGACGGAACAGCCGTAGGCTGTGTCTCTATAGGTGACAGGAAATGGGGGGCCATGGTGGAAAAGCTGATAAAGGATAAAACCACCATGGCCTTTGAAGAAGCCTTAAAACTCTTAGAAGGAGGTGCATAATGATAGGGGAACTCTATCAGAAAGCTGACTGGAAAACTGAAAAGCACGTTCCAGTCATTGAAGCTCCCTCGGAGGTCAAGGCGGGTGAGCTCTTCCAGGTAAAAGTCAGTATAGGCAAAGAAATAGCCCATCCCAACACCACCGAACATCATATCCGTTGGATAAACGTCTATTTCCACCCTGAAGGGGACAAGTATGCTTACGATGTAGGCTACTTCGCCTTTAACGCCCATGGTGAATCGGTGCAGGGGCCCAATACAGGTCCCGTTTACACCCACCACGAAGTGGTCTTCTGGATGAAAGTCCAGAAATCGGGCACTCTATATGCGACTTCTTACTGCAACATTCACGGCCTCTGGGAGTATGTTCACCCCATCAAAGTGGTGGAATAAACTCAAAGCAGGGGCCCGGGGATACGTATACCCTGGGCCCCATTATAGGAGGAATTTATGTTGGGGGAAACCCTTTCCATATTGGCGTTAGCTGTGAAGAATGAGAAAATGGGCAAGGATTTCTATTCCGAAGCCTCCAGACGTAGCCTTGATGACCGAGGACGCAGGACTTTTGCCTACTTAGCCCAGATGGAAGAGGAACATCTTCGCATATTGTTAGCCGAATATGAAGCAATCCGTCAAGGAAAGTCCTGGCTTAGCCGGCAGGAAGCTCTGGAGGAAGGCAAGAAATTGGACATTTCTCAGCTGCCGGAGCCTGAAGAAGCTCCTGAGGGTTTCTTTCTGCCACCTTTCATATTCCCACCACCAGAAGAGGCCCCGGGCCTCAAGGGAGATGTGGCTGCTCTGGAGTATGCCCTAAAGTTGGAGGAGCGTAGCTATGCGCTTTACAAAGAAGCCAGAGATAAAACTTCTGCTCCTGCGGGTAAAGAAGTTTACAGTTTGCTCATGGAGGAAGAAAACAGACACTACAAAGTTCTCCGGGAGGCTCTGGAGTACCTCGTAGCCAATCAAACCTGGTGGGACGACTGGGAAAAGCCCTTCTTTGAAGGATAGAAGATGGGTGAAAGGACGAGGCAGAACCTCTATACAGCCTTTGTAGGAGAGGCCAAAGCCTACTTCCGACTTCTTGCCTACGCTGAAAAGGCAGAGGAAGAGGGCTACCCTCAAATAGCGGCTCTTTTCAGAGCGGTAGCCGAGGCCGAACGGGTTCACGCCACCCGCAATTTAAAGCTTCTGGGCGAAGTAGTAATAAAAGATACCGAAACAAACCTAAAAGCCTCTTTTGAAAGGGAAGAAAGGGCAAGCGGGGTATTTTACCCCCAATTCATAAA
Organism: Anaerolineae bacterium; assembly: GCA_025062375.1. Classification (NCBI taxonomy): domain Bacteria; kingdom Bacillati; phylum Chloroflexota; class Anaerolineae; species Anaerolineae bacterium. Next base: position 22,987 of record JANXAG010000011.1, read on the forward strand.
AGAGGCCGAAGAGGAGGGTGATCGCCAGGCGGCTTTATCCTTCAGCCATGCACGGGATGTGGAGGAAGAGCACGCTTCCCTTTACAAAAGAGCCCTTCAGCATCTTGTAGCAGAAACAGCTCCTAGATATTATGTTTGCCAGATCTGCGGCTATATAGCTGAAAACGAATTACCGGAGCGTTGCCCCGTATGCAATGCTTCCGCAGATAAATTCAAAGAAATCCTCTGAAGGAGGTCAAAAATGGACTGGCTCAATTTCCTTAAAGTGATGATGATTGAAGAAATGGCGGCTCGTGACAAATATCAGCTGGCAATGGAACTTGCGGATGACCCTCAGATAAAGGCCATCTTTGAAAAGCTGCGGGACGAAGAAGCTTTCCATGCCAATTTCTTAGAGGGGGAATACAACCGCCTGCAGCAGATTTTGAAGAAGGGGGAGTAAATTATGGCTAATTTAGTAGAAATGCTTAAAGCTGCCGCAAGGGATGAGCATGCTGCCATTATTCAGTACCTCCTGCATGCTTACGCCATGGGCGAAGGGGAGGAAGCCTGCGAAATCGAAGGCATCGCAAGAGAGGAAATGCGCCATTTCTGGATACTTTCTCGCTGGATCGTCAAACTTCAGGGCATACCAACCATAGAGCGGGGCTTCACGGATCTGGGGGGAGAAACCAAAGCTGAATGGATGGATCGGGATGTCCAGGCGGAAGACCGCGCCATAGCCATGTATCGGTCTTACATTGCCGTCATAGAGGATCCCGCCCTTCGTTCTGATCTGGAGAGGATCCTGGCAGATGAAGAGCGCCATCGCGAGATGTTCTTGGAGTTCGGGGAGAAATTCCGGCGAGAACAGGCATTAGCTCCCGAGGAGGCCCCCGCGCCCTCTGTCCCTTCGCCTTTCATTCTGGAAGCACTGGACTGGGGAATACGCCACGAGTACGCCGCCATCCTGCAATATCTTTTCCATTCCTTTTTGACCAAAGACGAAGAGGTCTCCCGCCAGCTGGAGCTTCAAGCCATCAATGAGATGCAACATTTAGGATGGCTTGCGGAAAAGCTCGCCGCCTTAGGCAAACCGATACCGATCGAACATCATCCTGTGGACCTCTCCCGGGAAGTTCGGCAAATGCTGGAGGCTGATATAGACTTGGAAGCGGGAACAGCCCACAAGTACGAGATTTTCCTGGAGAAAGTGGAGGACCCCTCGGTCAAGGAACTCCTGAAAACTTTAAGGACCCACGAATTATACCATGAAAACCTTTTCAAGAGGCTTCTGGAAAGGATAAGGCATTTAAGCCCTTCCGGGTGGACTGTAGGAAGCCTTATAAAATCTGAGAAGGAGGGTTAAAGATGGAACACATCCTGATGCGAAGTGCAGCACCTCTGAGCCCGGCCCAGTGGGAAATAATTGACAACACCGTTAAAGAAATAGCCAGCCAGATTCTGGTGGGAAGGCGTTTCCTTAAGCTTTGTGGTCCCCTTGGGTTCGGGGTTTACACTGTACCCCTTTACAGCTATAAGGAGGAAGAGAAAACTATAAGAGCCGAATGCGTAAGGGCTCTTCCCCTGACGGAGCTTTCCTGGGATTTCGTCATTACAGCTCGGGACTTGGACGCTTTTGAGAGAGGGCTTCCCTTTGACGTGGGGCCTGTGGCAGGGGCGGCTGCTATCTGCGCCATGAAGGAAGATGAGCTTATCTTCAAAGGGTGTGAGGAAGCAGGTCTTGAAGGCCTTCTGAACGCTTCTGGCCGCCAGATTCTACCATTGGGCGATTGGGAAAAGGAAGGGCAAGCCCTGGCTGATATTTCCAAAGCAGTGGCCAAACTGACTTCCTCTGGATTCTATGGTCCCTACGCAGCGGTAATCAACCCATCTTCTTACACTCTGCTCCAGAGGGTGGTGGGGAAGCAAGGCATTTTAGAGGTGGAATTGGTGAAGAAAGTGGTTGAAGCAGGCCTTTTCTACACGCCCGCTGTTCCAGAAAATAGGGTGGTAGTCCTTTCTCCCAGGCCCATCTACGTGGACCTGGCTGTTGGACAGGATATGGTAACAGCATATCTGGAAAGCTCCAACATGGAACACAAGTTCCGGGTCTTTGAGACCATCGCTTTAAGGATAAAGCAAGCTGGTGCTATCTGCGTTCTGGAGTCTTAAAAAATCTTAAAGTCGGGGCGGCCGGATTTGAACCGGCGACCACTTGAACCCCATTCAAGTGCGCTCCCAGGCTGCGCCACGCCCCGACTTTCGTTATAATTATACACAAAAGAACCTTCCTTGGCAAATTACCACCCAAGGGTGCCGGGAAAGGGCTTTATCTTCTGAGGAGGGGCCATGCTGGAGAACGATATTGCGGAAATCCTCATTGACGAGAGAACCCTTCAGGCCAGGATTCGAGAACTGGGGGAGCAGATATCTCGGGATTACCAGGGCAAGAAACCCGTGCTGGTAGGAGTGCTCAAAGGCGCCTTTATGTTCATGGCTGACTTGACCCGCCATATTTCCATCCCCCATGAAATAGATTTCATGGCCACCTCCAGCTACGGCGCAGCTACCGAAACCAGCGGTGTTGTCCGCATCCTCAAAGATCTGGATACCCCCATATCGGGAAGGCATGTCCTTATCGTGGAGGATATAATTGATACGGGCCTCACTCTTGACTACCTTACCAAAATCCTCAAGGCTCGCAATCCCGCTTCTCTCCGCATTTGCACCCTTTTGGATAAAAAGGAGCGGCGCCGTATTCCGATCCCCCTGGACTATGTGGGCTTTGAGATCCCCAACAAGTTTGTTGTGGGATATGGGTTGGATTTTGGGGAAATTTACCGGAACCTCCCTTTCATAGCGGTTCTCAAGCCCGAGATTTATAAAGGGCCAAATTCCGCATAACGGTGCCTCTCCTCAGCCCCCAACGCTCTTGTAACTCAGGGGCTGAAATGAGCTCCTGCAACCGTTCCTAAGCTTTTGCTTTCTTAAAAGTTGCGGGAAAAAGACTCCTGGCTCTGCATAGTGTTGAGGGAAAGAACAGGGTAATGCTGCTTGGGAGTTCGTTGCCTCTCTGAAGAATTTGTGTTACCACCGCAAAAGGAGTTAAAATAACCGCGGGTGACGTTATTGCCAGAAAAGGGGGCTGAGTGGTCCGCTACCTTTTTTACCGTCTTATTCGGGCTTTTATAGCTCTCGTTCTCTTCCAAACTGTCCTCTTCCTTCTGATTCATGCTCTCCCTGGAGATTTCGTAAGCATGGTTTTTGGCTTTCCCCCTATATGGAAAAAAGCTCTCAGAGCCTACCTTGGCCTCAATTTGCCCCTTTGGCAGCAGTATCTGCTGTGGATGAAGGGTTTTTTCACAGGCAATCTCGGGAAAAGTTTCCTCTATCCGCGCTTTTCCGTAGTGGAGCTTCTCCTCATGGCTCTCCCCAAAACGCTGCTCCTTTTGGTGCCTGCCACTATTTCGGCCTGGATTTTAGGGTTGTGGCTGGGCAAAAGATTGGCCTGGCCACCCAGGAATTCCTCCCTCATTAGCGCCCCTATCACAGCCTTAGCGGTCGTAAGTTATTCTTCATTCCTCCCCTGGGTTATATTCATGTTGATTCAAATTTTTGCCATAAGGCTGAGATGGTTCCCTACTCAGAGCGAGGTAAGCATTGAGCTCTGGGCTGATGTAACCATATCCTCCAGCGAAGTGATGGTCTGGATGCTGCTCACCTTTATGGTCAGCACTATCGGGTGGTGGGCCACAGGCCGGATAGCTTACGGGCATAAGAAAATCTTAAAAGTTACCTTGAAAGTTTTTTTGTTCGCAGCTATAGCCTTAGCGTGGGCCTTTTCCGGATGGGCTCGCTTTGCTCTGGACATTCTCTGGCACCTGGCCCTTCCCTTCACAGCCCTTTTGTTAACGACTTTCGGGGAAATAATGCTCCTTATGCGGACCAGCATGAGCATCCTACGAAATGAGGACTTTGTCCTCCTGGCCAAGGCCAAAGGCTTGCCAGACAGCAAGATAAGAGACGTCCACTTGAGTCAGATCGCTGTTTTGCCTCTGCTGAGCCGATTCTTGCTTCAATTCCCATTCCTCCTTCTGGGAAGCTTTATAGTGGAGAAGATGTTTTTCTGGCCTGGGGTTGGAGTGCTCCTTTTCTTCGCCATTGACTATCAGGACGTGCCTCTCCTCATGGGTGTTCTCTCTCTAACGGGCATCCTGCTTCTCATCTCCCACGTTGCCTTAGATATCGCCCAGGCCTGGATAGACCCAAGATTGAGGGGTAAAATCCATGGGCGAATGGTTTAAAACGGCGGCTCTCAAAAATCCAAAGGGCTTAACGGGAATTGTCATTTTGACCCTGTTTGCTCTCATGGCTTTATCTCACCCCGTTCTTATGGCGCTGGTTTGGAACCGGGGAATATACCACCCCATGGTAGGGTTTGACCCGGATATTGCCCCTCATCCAACTTTGCCTTCCCTCAAGCACCCCCTGGGTACAGATTCTTTCGGGAGGGATATCTTGAGTCAGCTTTTGTACGGGGCTGGCACTTCCCTGGGAGTGGGAATCACGTCCGGTTTGGTGGCCTCAATCCTAGCAGTGAGTGTCGGGGTGGCTTCGGCTTATTTCGGAAAAAGGGTGGAAACTTTGTTAATGGGCCTCTGCGATGTTTTGATCCTCCTGCCACCGCCCATAATCCTGCTGATAATAGGCCTTTTGGTGGATATGCGCTGGCCCACTTTAGCCCTTTTGTACGGAATCCTCGCTGGCCTTGGGGCACCCGCTGTTATCTTAAAGACCTGGGCCCAGAGCATAACGGTGAGAGGCTTCGTGGAAACAGCCAGGCTTTCCGGAGGAAGCGATTTTTACATCATTCGCAGGCATATTCTCCCCTACGTTCTCCCCGCCGGTTTCCTCTTTATGATGTTCACAGCTTCAGGCTCGGTCCTGACTGAAGCCTTCCTTTCATTTTTTGGCCGGACGAGGATAAGGATGAGCTGGGGGTCCATGATTTGGTTCACGCAATTGACCTTTTACTGGTCTCCCGAAGGCCCCCAGTGGCATGCCCTGTTTCCCCCAGCCCTGGCTATAATTCTGTTTTGCAGTGCTTTTTACCTCTTGGGCAAAGCCGTGGAAGAATATTACGACCCCTTCGTCAGGAGGTTCACGTGGGAAGCAAGGCCCCGTTTTTAACAGTGGTAGTTGCTTTTCTGGTCCTGGGTACCCTCTATGCCCTGTACACGCCCCCCTGGCAGGCTCCAGATGAGCCCGCCCATTACAATTACATTGCCTTCCTGGTGCGTGAGGGCCGTTTACCCGTTCTGGAGATGGGAGATTATCCCCACCTTTACCTTGAGGAGATAAAAAGCCGCCGCTTTCCTCCCGAAATGTCCATTGAACCGATCCGCTATGAGTTCCATCAGCCCCCTCTCTATTACCTGTTGGCCTCGCCTGTATATGCCTTGACGGGAGGAAATCTCATAGCCCTGAGGCTTCTTTCGATGGCGATCGGTGCTGGGGTGGTAACCGTGGCCTTTCTCATCGTCAGGGAGCTTTTACCGGAAAAGCCCGAGTTGGCAGTGGGAGCAGCTGCCTTTGCCGCTTTTGTACCCATGCACATCGCTATAAGTGCTTCGGTCAATAACGATGCCCTGGCAGAGCTCTTCATCGGACTATTTCTCCTGGAAACGGTGCGGCTTATAAAAGAGGGGTTCCCGGAAAAAGCTCTATGGAGACCATCGCTTTTCATAGCCCTCGGTTTTTTGACCAAGACCACGGCTTATATCTCCTTTGTCCTTTACCCTGTAATCTTTGCCGTATACGCTTATCGCCGCATTTCCTGGAGCAGGGGAGTGCGCTCTTTTGTGTTGAGTCTCTGGCCCCTTCTTTTTACACTACCCTGGTTTGTCCGAAACATGGCTGTTTATGGTCCCTCTGACCCCTTCGGCCTTTCCCGGCACGACGCTGTAGTAGTGGGACAGCCTCGCACCATGGAATGGGTTGAATCGATGGGAATCTGGAGCGTTCTCAGGGCTTTTCTCCTGACTTCTTTCCGGAGTTTCTGGGGACAGTTCGGCTGGATGGCTGTTCCTATGGATGAGCGAATCTATGCTCTATTATTTCTGGCCTCTTTCCTCGCCCTCTGGGGATTGCTCCTCTGGTTGCCACGGGGGTGGCGGGAGCTTAAGGAGTTCCAGCACCTTGGTTTTATCCTTCTGGCTTTATCCTTTGCCTTCACGGCTCTTTCCTTCATCTGGTATAACCTCAAATTTGTCCAGCACCAGGGCCGATACCTCTTCCCGGCCCTGATACCCATAGGCTTTGGGTTTTCCTTGGGCCTGAGAGAAGGTTTAAAGAGAAGAGCTATGGCGGGAGCGGGGCTCATCTTTATCCTCCTGGCCTTTGCTCTGGTCCTTAAGGGCTTCCTCACCAGCGATTGGAATCGTTTTACTCTGGCCATAGCCCTTTTGGGGGCAGTGGGTTGTGGTATAAAGGCCCTGCTCCCGGAACGATGGGATCATTTCTTCTTCGGTTTATTCTTTGCTGGATTAGCCGCTTTAAGTGCCCTGTGCCCGTTTATTTACATAAAGCCTTATCTTTAAACCCGGAAGCTCACCCAGAGCATCTCGGGCAATTCTCTTCGCTGCAGGACTGATGGGCCGGCAAGCATCTCTGGGCCCACCGGCTAAAACCTGGCACTTCGGAAGGTGAAGGGGCGTTCTCTGGCCGTTCAAGTCTTTAAATTGACCATCAAACCATTGACCCCTTACTTTAAGCATGTTATAATTAGCTGCAAATTCACCCGCCCACGGAGGATGCAACATGGAAAAGGAGTTAATGCTGGGGAACGAAGCTATAGCCAGGGGCGCGTGGGAAGCAGGCATTGAAGTGGCTGCAGCTTACCCTGGCACCCCTTCTACTGAAATTTTAGAAGCCTTCGCCCGTTACCCGGGAGTATACGCTGAGTGGTCTACCAATGAAAAGGTGGCACTGGATGTGGCTGCTGGAGCTGCATATGCCGGCATAAGAGCCATGGCCGCGATGAAACACGTCGGCCTTAATGTGGCGGCCGATTCCCTTTTTTATGCCTCTATGACTGGAGCCGAAGCGGCTTTAATCGTGATCTCTGCCGATGACCCTGCAATGCATTCTTCCCAGAACGAGCAGGACAATCGCCGCTATGCTAAGTTCGCCAGGGTCCCCTGTCTTGAGCCCTCCGACAGCCAGGAAGCCAAAGATATGATGAAAGTGGCTGTGGAAATAAGCGAACTTTTTGATACTCCGGTTCTCTATCGGATTACCACCAGGATTGCCCACTCGGCGGGGGCTGTAACCCTTGGTGAGAGGGTAACTCGCTCCCAAAGGCCTTCCCAATTTCCCCGCAACGTTCCTAAGTACGTTATGCTTCCAGCCTACGCTCGCCTTCGCCACCCTGTAATTGAGGAAAGGATAAGACGGCTTGAAGAGTTTGCCGAATCTTTCCCCTATAACCGCATAGAAATGGGTGACCCCTCCCTGGGCATAGTCACCTGCGGGGTGGCCTATCAGTACGCCCGCGAAGTCTTTCCGGAAGCTTCTTTCCTTAGACTGGGGATGACCTATCCTATCCCCAAGCGGATGGTGAGAGAGTTTGCCTCCAGGGTTAAGAGGCTCATAGTCATAGAAGAGCTGGATCCTTTCCTGGAGGAGGAAATTCGCCTGATGGGGATACCGGTTGAAGGCAAGAGCGTTTTCCCCATCTGTGGTGAATTTGATCCCACAGTATTAAGGGAGGCTGCTATAAAGGCCGGCCTTCTTCCCCCCGAGGCCGGAGTTGAAAGGCCAAAAGTGGAAGTTGGGGAGCTACCCCCGAGGCCTCCGGTTCTTTGTCCAGGGTGCCCTCACCGCGGAGTTTTCTACATAATGAGCAAACTCAAGCTGGCAGTGACCGGAGACATAGGCTGTTACACCCTGGGAGCTCTTCCCCCTCTTTCCACTATCCACACCTGTGGTTGCATGGGAGCGGGCATAGGTCAGGCCCACGGTGCCGATAAATCCGGTCTTGAGGAAAGAATCGTAGCCGTAATTGGGGACTCCACCTTTTTCCACACGGGAATGCCGGCGCTCCTCAATATAGCTTACAATAAGGGAAAGGCCATAACAGTAGTCATGGATAACCGCAGCACCGCCATGACTGGTCATCAGGGTCATCCCGGAACGGGCCAGACCCTTCAGGGCGAGAAATCAGCGGAAGTTCTCATAGAAGACGTGGCCAGAGCCTTCGGAATAAAGCATGTTTACACTGTGGATGCTTACGACCTTAAGGGGGTTGAAAAGGCCTTTAAGGAAGCCCTGGCAGTGGACGAAGCGGCTGTAATTGTAACAAGGAGGGAGTGCGCCCTCCTGCCGGAAGTGCGCAGGACTTACAAACCCCTGAGGGTTGACCCTGAAAAGTGTAACGGTTGCGGCCTCTGTTTCCGGGCGGGCTGTCCTGCAACCCTCAGGAGCGAGGAAATAGACCCTAAAACCAAAAAGCCAAAGATGAAAATAGACCCGCTCCTGTGCACTGGCTGCGAGGTGTGTGCTCAAATTTGTCCCAGAGGGGCAATCCTGTTCAGAGCTCAGCTGGATTGATGGAAGCCAGAGCTTCAGCTTCGGGAAAAATCATCCTTTTGGGGGAACATGCAGTAGTCTACGGCAGGCCCGCCATTGCCGCACCGGTAACTGGGGTAAAGGCCTGGGCTACAGTGGAAGATTCCCCCGGTGAAATCTTCATCCGGGCCCCTGATATCGGGAAGGAGTTCTACCTGGAAGAGGCTTCTCCCGATGATCCGCTTCGTCTCGTGGTAGAGTTAACTCTAAAACGCCTGGAACTGGGAAAGGCTTATGGTTTCACAATAACGATCCACTCCGAAATCCCCATAGCCCGCGGCCTTGGAAGCGGAGCAGCTGTCTCTACGGCCATCGTAAGGGCTTTGTCCCTTTACTTTCAGCGAAAACTTACCCCCGATGAAATCTCGGCCATAGTTTACGAAACGGAAAAAATTTACCACGGCACCCCCAGCGGCATAGATAATACTGTAATCGCCTACGAAATGCCGGTGTTTTTCGTTAAAGGACAACCCCCGGTGCCCTTCAAAGCGGGGCGAACTTTAACCTTCATCATAGGGGATACGGGGATTCCAAGCCCCACCAGGGATGTGGTGTTATGGGTAAGAAAGAGGTGGGAAGAAGATAGGGCCAGGTGTGAAAGGCTCTTTGATCAGATAGGAAGTATAGTGCTGGAGGGGAAGGAAGCCATAGAAAGGGGTGAGCTCCGAAGGATTGGTGAACTTATGGATGAGAACCACCGTCTCTTGGCAGAGTTGGGGGTTTCCTCTCCCGAGCTGGATCGCCTGGTGGATGCAGCCCGGGAGGCCGGGGCCCTGGGAGCAAAACTTTCGGGGGCTGGATGGGGTGGAAACATGATAGCCTTGGTGGAGGACTGGACTGTTCCCATAGTTTCCGGAGCTCTGAAAAAAGCAGGCGCCGTTTCGCTTCTGACAGGTCAGGTATCCTGAAGGAGGGCTGGAATGTTTTCAACTTTCTCAATTGTGGCCTTTGACCCTGCTACGGGCGATCTGGGTGTTGCTGTCCAATCCAAATTTCTCGCGGTCGGGGCGGTGGTTCCGTGGGCCAAGGCCCGAACGGGCGCCATTGCCACCCAATCCTGGGCTAATACATCCTACGGACCGAGAGGCCTTGAGCTTCTGAGCCTGGGCCTTTCAGCTCCAGAGGTGGTGGAAATCCTCTTAGCTGAAGATGAAGGCCGGGACCTGCGTCAGGTTGGGATAGTGGATTTCCGGGGTGGAGCTGCGGCTTACACGGGTAGGGGGTGCTTTGAATGGGCCGGGCATGTGGTGGGCTCTGGATATGCCTGCCAGGGCAACATACTTGCAGGCCCCAGGGTAGTGGAAGCCATGGCTGAAGCTTTTGAAAAGGGCGAAGGAGAGCTGGCCCACAGGCTCTTAGCGGCCCTGGAAGCTGGACAGGCTGCCGGTGGTGACAGACGAGGCCAGCAATCAGCAGCGCTTCTGGTGGTAAGAGAGAAGGGCGGATATGGCGGCTTCAACGACCGCTATATAGACCTCAGGGTTGATGACCACCCCGAGCCTATAAAAGAGCTCAGGAGGCTGTTGAACCTTTACGAACTTTATTTCTTCAAGCCCAGACCTGAAGATCTGGTGGAAATAAAGGGGGAAATCGCCTTAGAAATCCAGCGCATCCTCCTTAAGACCGGGGATTACAGAGGCCCCCTCTCAGGCCAGTACGACGAAGTCACGAAGGAAGCCTTCAAAAACCTCTGCCTGAGGGAAAACCTGGAGGAACGGTGGCAGGAAGAATCCCTGGTGGATTTGACAGTCCTGAATTTCCTGAGGGAACGCTTCGGGAGATGAGGTCTTTCCTTTTCAGGTGGGGTCCTGCCATCTTTTGGATGGGGATTATATTCTCCCTATCCTCCATCCCCGGTTCTTTCTTGCCCGAAGTGGGGGGAGAGCCGCGGAACATCCTTTTCCACCTTGTTGAGTATACCATCCTGGCTCTGCTCCTGTTGAGAGCTACGGCGGGGAAATGGTTTCCTGCAGGGGCAATCTCTCTGGGGTGGGCCGCGCTGGATGAGTGGTATCAGAGCTTTGTTCCGGGCCGAGCCAGTTCCTTTCAGGATTTTTTCGTGGACATGCTTGGGATTAGCCTAGGGTTGATTCTGGGGAAGGGGAGGAGATAAGATCAGGAAAAGAGCTTTTAACCTTCTCGGGTTCCTGATAACCCTTTTCTTCATTGCCCTGGCGGTAAAGAAAATAGACTGGGGGAAGACGTGGCAATCCCTGCAGGGGGCTGATTATCGCTTTGTGGCTTTGGCCTTTATTTCTACGTCCCTTTCTTACTTTCTCAGGACCACTCGCTGGAAATGGATCTTGGAGCCTGCGGGGAATTTTTCCTTCCCGGTGCTTTTCCCTTCATTAATGGTAGGCTTTGCAATAAACAACTTGCTTCCTGGAAGGCTTGGGGAATTTGCTAGAGCTTACCTTGTAAGCCGGAAAACCAAAGTTTCTGTGAGTCTTTCCTTTGCTACCGTAGTGGTGGAAAGAGTTCTGGATGGCCTGACAATTGTGGGTGCCATGGGGGCAGTGGGCCTGTTCTATCCCCTTCCGGATTGGGGCAAGAAGGTGGCTTTGCTCTCGGCCTTCCTCTTCCTTTCAACTCTTATGGTCCTGCTTTCGCTGCTTTTCTTGCGGGCACAAACTATGAAAATCCTGGGCTTTCTGGCCAATCCTTTGCCCCAGCAATGGGAGAGAAAACTTTTGGGAATGATCTCCTCTTTTACCGAAGGCCTGGAAATCCTGCGCTCCGGACCCGTTTTCCTTCGCTCCCTCACCTTTTCCGTGGTAATATGGGGGGTGGAAACAGTCACCTATTACCTTGGGATGAGAGCCCTCCACATTCCTCTCGCTGGCTGGAATGGAGTCTGGCAGGCTCTGTTTTTCATGTCCGCAGTAAACCTGGGGATAATGATACCGGCAGCGCCAGGAGGGCTGGGACCGTACCAAGCCTCTGCCATCTTAGCTCTGGCCGTCTTCGGGGTGCCGAAGGAGGTTGCCCTGAGTGCTTCGCTTTTGACCCATGCTGTCCAGTATTTCTACGTTGTAGCCCTTGGCCTCTACTTTATGGGGAAGGAAGGTTTATCCCTTACAGAGATAATGGAAGAGAGGGCAAGATGAAAGGCGGGAATATAGACCGTCTGGCTTTTACTATTGTGCATAGTTCTTACGTGCAAAAGCTCCTCAAGGCCCTCTACAGGGAAAGCTTTCAGGCCACGGTTATAGAAGTCAAGGGAGGCTTTTTGGAAGAGCCTATGGTAACTCTGCTGGTGGGGATGAATCATCGGAAGCTTCCTCTTTTCCTGGAAGTAGTCAAGGCCCACTGTCCAGCCCGGTTCCGCTATATTCCAGCAGGGGTTATCGCTCCCTGGCCTCCTTCTTTTCCACGGATGGTAGAAGTCAGCACGGGCGGAGCAATAGTCCTGGTGGTTCCAGTAGAAAAATTTTACCAGCTATAAGGGAGGGCACCCCGTGAAGAAACTGGTTCTGGCCATAATAAAAGATGATGACGCACCTTCAGTTATGGAAGCACTTATTAGCCGAAATTTCAGGGTAACCAAGATAGCCAGTACCGGCGGATTCCTGCGGCGCGGGAACGTCACCCTCCTCATTGGCACGGAAGAAGAGCGGGTGGAAGAACTCCTCAAAGCTGTTACCAGGGCCTGCGCTGAGCCGCCGCCTGGTCAGCACAGAGCTATTATTTTTGTCATCCCTATGGAGCAATTCATCCAGGTAGGATAAGCCCGTGCTCAAACGTCTCATCGCCCTTGTGGAAGACGACTGGGGGCCTCACGTCGGATCTCTGCTCAGGCGTTCCCTCCGGTGGTTCCTGGCCGACGGAGTATTCGGAGGGGCAAGCGATGCTATAGTGAACGCCTTTCAGGCTCTTTACTTTTTGGCCCTTGGAGCCACCAGGCCCCAGATAGGCCTCCTGGCTTCCCTTTCCAACCTTACTATGCCTCTGGCTATGTTCCCGGGGGCTGCCCTGGCCGAAAGAAGTGTTGAATACAAAAGGTTCATCCTGAAAGCCCTTATCTTCAGCAAATCAACCCTCTTCCTCCTGGCCCTCCTGCCTTTCATCCCCTTTAGTGGGTACGCGATATCTTTCGGGATAGGCATCGCTACTCTGCGGGTCTTTGCCAGCCACTTTGCCAACCCTGCCTGGACAGCCCTCGTAGGGAAGCTTGTGCCTCTGCAGTGGCGGGGAAGATATTTTGCCTCCCGCAATATACTCATCGGCCTGGCCAGCGTTCTGGTCACCCTGTTAGCGGGCGGTTTGATAGACCTGCTGGGCAGCCCAGGTGGTTATCAGGTCGTTTTCGGCCTGGCCGGCATCCTGGGGCTCCTTTCGGCTTACTCTTTCGCCCGGATAGAGGAGCCTCTCATGGCCCAGAGAAGAACCCAAAATCTTTCTACGAAAGCAGTGTTAAAATTTACCGGAAGAATCCCTGGTTTTTTGCCTTTCTGCATTTTATCTGGCCTGTGGAACTTTTCCGTCCACTTAGCCGCACCTTTTTTCCCTGTCTACATGGTTGAGGGCTTCAAAGCAGGAGGAACTCTCATCGGGCTTACTTCCTCGCTGGCCATCCTGGCCTCCATTCCCGGACAACGGATTTTCGGCCGCCAGGCTGATGAGCGCGGAGCATTGTGGGTTCAGAGGCTAACTTCGCTTGTTATCCCCTTTATCCCTTGGCTTTGGGCTTTGGCCCCCGGGGTATGGTTCATAATACCCGTTGAGCTTTTCAGTGGCTTTATCTGGGCCGGATTTAACCTCGCTGTCTTTAACCTCCTTTTGGAGCTCACGCCCGAGGAAGGAAGACCCGTCCATGTGGCTTTATATCAGGTAATATCAGGACTTGGGATGACGATCGGGCCAGTGATAGGAGGCTTGCTGGCAAACGCGCTCGGTTACAAAGCCCTGTTCTGGATTTCTGGTGCTCTGCGGGTTCTTATCGCAATACTTTTCATCCACTTTCTCCGAGAAGGAAGCCGCCCTTAAACCAGGAACCCCCTTGGAATCGCCTCTGGCGATCCCCTGCCTACAACAGCAGGGGAGCAGACCATCGGAGGGATTAACCTCGGCCATTGTTTGACTATTTCAATCCTTTGCGCTATTATCTTTCCGTCATCCTCTCCCGGGGAGAAGCGTAAGAATGGTTATAGCCCTTTTAAAAGCGATGAGGCCCAAGCAGTGGGCCAAAAATGTTTTTGTCTTTGCCGCTCTTGTCTTTGATGAAAAACTCTTCAAACTGGTTCCTCTTTCCAAGACTGTACTGGGCTTTCTCATTTTCTGCCTCCTATCCGGCGCAGTCTACCTGGTGAACGATGTGGTGGATGCCGAGAAAGACCGCCTTCACCCTACCAAGAGAAAGAGGCCAATTGCCTCTGGCCAGCTGAGCCCTAAGCTCGCCTTGGCTACAGCTTCAGCTCTCGGGATAACTTTAATCCCTGTCTCTTTCCTCCTGGATTTCTACTTCGGCCTTGTGGCCCTTGCTTACCTTATTTCCATGGTAGCTTATTCCTTCTGGCTCAAGAATGTAGCCTTGATGGACGTTTTCACAGTCTCAGCGGGGTTCGTCCTTAGAGTGGCCGCCGGGGTTATCCTGGTAAAGGCCGAAAGATTTTCTCCCTGGCTCTATATCTGCACCACTTTGCTGGCCCTCTTTATAAGCATAAGCCGCCGCCGCCACGAACTTCTCCTTCTCAATGAGAACGCCTCAAACCACAGAACCATTCTTGAGGAATATAACCTGCGCCTTCTGGACGAAATGATAGTCATAGTAACTTCCAGCACCATCGTCGCTTACTCCCTTTACACTTTCTCTGCTCCCAACCTCCCTCCGAATCACACCATGATGTTAACCATCCCGTTGGTCCTCTACTGCCTTTTCCGTTACCTTTACCTCATCCACGTGAAAGGGGAGGGTGGAGCTCCCGAAGATCTCATCTTTACCGACAAGCCACTGCTGGCAGGCCTCCTCCTCTGGGGCTTAGCCGTAATCGCTATACTTTATCTCCAATGAGGAAAATGGAAATTCGTCTGGAGAAAATGGCCCACGGAGGTGAAGCCCTCGGTTTTTACGAGGGCAAAGCCATCTTCGTGGCCGGAGGAATAGCTGGAGAAAGGGTTCAGGTTGAGATTGAGGAGGACCACCGGAGCTGGGCAAGGGCCAGGCTTTTGGAAGTTCTGACCCCTTCCCCTTACAGGGTTGAACCCCCGTGTCCGTATTTTGGCCGGTGCGGGGGATGCCAGTGGCAGCACATTGACTACAAGGCCCAGCTTCAGTTCAAGCGGGAAATCCTAGCCGAGCAACTCGCTCGCATTGGAGGCCTTGAGGCTGAAATCTTTCCTGTTGTTCCAAGTCCGTGGCCCTGGCACTACCGCAACTCTGTACGCTTTCGGGTTACTCCAGAGGGAATGCTCGCTTTCCAGGCCCTGCGCAGCACCGAACTTGTGGTCATTGAGGAGTGCTACATCCTTCACCCCCTTGTAGAGGAAGTCCTTGAAGCCGTAGAGATGGAACTTCCCCCCTTGCTCTCCTTGAAGGTCAAAGTCGGGGTAAGGACAGGCCATCAGCTCCTTGTTCTGGAGACGGCACACAAAGAGACCCTTGAGCTTTCCACTGAACTTCCTGTTTCATGTGTCCTTATTCCCCCTTCAGGCCCTCCGGTGGTGATGGCTGGTAGCGATTTTATCCAGGAGGAAGTAGCGGGGAGGCTTTACCGAATTTCGGCCATGAGCTTTTTCCAGGCCAACACTCCCCAGGCCGAGAAGTTGGTGGAAATAGTGGAGGAATTTTTAACGCCAGAAGGAAAAGAGACCCTGCTGGATGGTTACTGCGGGGTTGGATTGTTCGGATTAGCCCTGGCAGATAAAGTGGCCAGGGTCATAGGAGTGGAAGAGAACCCCTTCGCCGTGAACGATGCCCTCCTCAATGCAGAGATGCAAGGGGCAGGAAATGCCCTCTTCATCCAGGGACGAATGGAAGAAGTTTCAGGGCAACTGGAGGAGAAGATTGACCTTGCCGTGGTAGACCCACCGCGCACGGGTATGGAAAAGGAAGCCCTTGAAGGTCTCGTGCGCCTTAAGCCCCAAAAGATCGCCTACGTTTCGTGCGATCCAGCTACTCTGGCCAGGGATCTCGCCTTTCTGGTAAAAAACGGCTATGTCCTGGAGAAAGTGCAACCAGTGGACATGTTCCCCCAGACCTTTCACATTGAAAGCATTTCCCTGCTCAGGCTCAGATCCTGAGGAGTATCAATATCAATCCTTATCCCGGGATCAGCTACCTCTACGATTTCCACCCAATCGGGATGTGCCTCTATAAGGGAACGGCCCCCTTTATCGCCCTTTATGGATGCCAGTTCAAGGAAAGTAGAGCGGTCAAAGAGCACAGGGTTTCCCCTGACTCCTCTAAAGGCTGGGGCCACTATGGGCCTGCGAGTCCTGTAATAGTGTCGAACTATCGCCGCTACTGTTTCCGGCCTTACGAAAGGCTGGTCAGCCAGGAAAAACACCAGAGCTTCTGTCTCGGACCCTGCCACCAGGAGGCTGGCCCTTATGGAAGAGGCTATCCCTTCCCGCCAGTCCTTGTTTACCAGAAATTGAACCGGCTTTCCCTTAAGGATGGGGATGAGTTCTTCAGCATAAGCCCCAAGGATTACTACAATGCTTTCCAGGGGCGAGGCCAGGGCTATCTCCACAACCCTTTCCAGCATTGGGACGCCTTCTACTGGAAAGAGCTGTTTCGGGCAGCCGAAGCGCTCGGATTCGCCAGCAGCCAGGATAATGCCTTTCACCCTTCCCACAATATCTCTCACTGGCTTCTCACCCCACAAAGCTGTCACCAGTACTTTCCGGACTTCCGGAGAGCGGAGGAGAAAGCGAGCAATTTTGTAGGCCTTCTGGGGAGGTGCTTCCTCACGGGTGTTCACCACCGGGATAAACCTGGCCGAAGGGGGTTTCCCTTTCATGCCGCCTTCGGGGTGCAGAAAGAGAGAAGCGATGGCGGCTTCGTCCAGCACGGAGCCCTCGGGGCAGTTCAGAAGCCTTGTAATTTCGCGGGGCCTGTGGAAAAACTCTTCGGTGAGGGGTTTGCCTGAGGCATCGGCATGGGCCATGGCCACGTAGAGCGAGGTGGAAGAGGGGACAATGGGCTCGTGAGGCGCCGGTGCTTTGAGAAGGCGTCCCCTGGCTCCATCGGCTTCAACGATTATAACTGCATCGCCTGCAGCTTCGTGGATTCTATCAATCGTTTCCGGAGAAAGACCCTGAAGCTTGCGGGGGAGTACGGGGAAGGGATAGCGAGGGTGGATTGAAGCCTTCTCTCTGAGCCGCCGGCGGGCCAGGATGATGGCCTCGTGGTTCCGGAAAGCCTCCAGAACCCGCTCAGGGATTAAGAGTTCGTTCTCCTCCAGGATGAGAGCCTCACCGGGGCCAGGAACTGGCTCCAGGACCCTGGTGGTAGTGGTGAAAATAACCCTGAATCCTTCCCCTTTAAGTTCAGCCATAAGGCGTAGAGCCAGGGAAGTCTTCCCCCCTGCCCCCGTCAGAGAAATGACCTCTCCAGCTTTAACGCCGAGAGCTTCTCTTAAGAGCATATCCTACCCTTTTCCGGGAACTTTCGCCTGCATTACTTATGCATGAGGCGACGGAGTAGGGTAAGCTTGCCCTCGTGAACAGTTCGCCAGTCATCCAAAAGAAGGCCGCCGGTGTCTCCAGAGTTGGGGTTTAGAGCCCAGTAGAAAAAGATGTGGATTTTCTTAGCCAGAAGGTAGTCCACAAAGGCATCTTGCCAGATTTTATCCTTCCCTTCGTAGCGCCCTCCGAATTCCCCGATACCAAGGGGGAACTTGCCAGCCATCCGGCCAAAGTGAATTTCCCAAATGTCTGGAAGATTGTGGGGAAAATCAGGGTCATCAAAATATGGTTGATGGGCTACATCGGGTCCATAAACGTGGGGCAGATACAGAATACGGCCCAAAAGGGAGGGGGTCACCGTCCTACTGGGGAGCCCAGAGCTTCCGCCAGCCCTCGATACCAGAGGGAGAAACACGTGCCACTCCTTGATGATGGGATCTTCATAGGCTTCGGTGAGATTTTCACCCCAGAAAGCAGGCCAGCCACCGTTGTCGGACATGTTCCCGACTCCCTCAACGATTGCCAGGATGAAGGGATTGGCCTGGAGGATAGTTTCCGCTCCTTCTTTTGCCAGCGCCTTCCATTCAGCCCAGGTCAGGGCATAGGGCTCGTTGCACAGGTCAATGCCCATTACATTCGGGAAACTGAGGGCAATTTCTGCCATGCGACGTAGGTCAGCCAGCCAGTTCTCTTTCGTATAACCGTTGCCGAAAGGCCGGCCGGGAAGGCTTGCTCCCAGGCGATTCGGGTCATAAGTGTGGAAGTCCAGGAGGACATAAAGGCCTTCTTTGCGAGCCTCTTCAAGAAAATAGAGCAAGCCAGCATAAGCATCGCTGGGATAACCGCCAGGATTTTGAGCCCAGGAAGCGGTATCATAACCTGGCCAGAGGACTTGAGGGGAAAGGGGCAAACGCAGGGCAGTGAACCCCAGTTCCCGAATCTGCTTCAGGAATTCCGGCACTTTCCTGCCTGTCCAGAGGCCGTGGGGGGCGCGATCGCGGGTCTCCATGCCAAACCAGTTCAGGCCATAAAGGTTTATCATTTCAGAACCCCGCAGGACGCCTTGGGGTGTGGCCCGGTATGAGGGGGGCAGAGGAACTTCATCGCAGAAAATGCCCCCTTCGTGCAGGTACACGTGGAAAGCTACATACCCCGTAAAGCCCAGGAGTCGGGCCCTCTCACAAGCCTTCCAGGCCAGATGAGGTCGGTCGGGTGGGGCATAGTCAAGGGCCAGAAGGATTAACCGATCCCGATAGGTCAGAGCCGGCGTTGGGTCCTGTTCGTGGTAGAGATAATGGCCGGTAGAGAAATCATAGCCCGCGCTCAGGTCCTCATGCATAATGCCATCTATATAGTTGACCACTTCGTCCAGAACGCTGAAGCCGCGATTCTGGACGATGATTCCGCCTATCTCCTGGCGCAGACGGCGGATCAACTCCACGAATCCGGGAGATGTCTGGGGATAGAGTTCAGCCGTATCCACAGTATCCAGGAAAAGGCCAGAATACCCTTTCTCCCGGAGAGAACGGGCCCGTTCCAGGACAAAATCTTGCCACTCTGAGCAACGGGCATCCATATACCACGAACCCCAGTTGGGATTTTGACCCAGGATGCAGCTGGAGAGATTAGGGAGGGCTGGGTCGTCAGGCTCCGCCTCGCCGATGGAAATATAAGCCAAGACTTCTGTTCCGCCTTCCCTTAAGAGGCGTATTTCTTGGGGCGAAAGGACGGGCTGGACAATAGCCAGCTCAGCCTGCGAAAGATGCTCCAGGTTCGGCTTGGCCCCGTAATCTACGGCATAACGAGCTGGCCGAAAATTTGTAAAATTTTTTGCCTCCATGCTTCCGCGACAACCTGCGACGCAAACCAGAGAGATGTAAAGCAATACTTTCACCCACCTCATTTATTTATCCACACCTCTGGCCAGATTTAAAAAAGGGGCCCTCCGCTCGGGCTTTGTTTTCCAGAATTATAGCCATGAAAATGCCGCGAGGTCAAACCTTTCAAGGAAAAGGTGGAAGTGGCGTTCCGACTGGGCAAAGGGAGGACCTGTGGACTTCTTCCGCACCAACTTGGTGAGTGATGGTCGCCCTCCAGGCTGTCTTATTGGCTTATTCAAAAATTTTATGGTATCATTCTGGCAAACTTTTGACCGGAGGGGGAGGGATATGAGGGCGCGATCCATCCTGAACTATATCCTGAGAATTCTCTTTCGCATTTTCCTCCGCTACAGAATAGAGGGCTGGGAAAATTTCCCCCGAAAAGGGCGTGTTATCCTCATGATAAACCACATAAACTTTCTGGACCCTGTTCTTGTGGGGGGGCTTGCTCCGAGAGAAGTGACCATAATGGCCAAGAGGGAAGTGTTGGATTACCCGTTCCTGGGGTTTTTCATTCGCCTTTATGGTGTAGTGCCTATCAGGAGAGGGGAGATTGATCGGCAAGCCCTTAAGGGCGCTCTGGAAACCCTGGCCCAGGAACAGCCCCTCCTCATGGCCCCCGAAGGCACCAGAAGCCACCATGGCCGATTGCAAAAGGCTAAAGATGGAATTGCCTATATCGCTCTAAAAACCGACTCCCCCATTGTTCCAATAGCCATATGGGGGCAGGAAAAGTTCTTCCAGAACTTGAAGAAGCTTCGCCCCACCGAAGTTCACATTCGGATAGGCCGCCCTTTTAAGTTCATCCCTCCTCCCATAATTGAAAGGGGTGATCTGACCAAAATGACCACGGAAGCCATGTATATTCTGGCCTCTTTATTGCCCCCGGAATACCGGGGCGTTTACGCAGATCCCGAAAAGGTTAATTTCAATTACGTGAAATTTCTGGAATAAAGGACGAGGTGGAAAATGATTCACCCCCTTGAACCCGAAGGGAACGATTTCAGCCCCCTCCTGCAGGGTACAATTTCCCGCGTTGAATACGAGGTAGAAGGAAAAACCCATTGCCTCCGCCTGCAGGCTCCCGAGGGGGAAGACGAGTTCATCGCGGTCAAGAGGTTTATCTCCCGAGAACTTTTTACCTCGGTAAAGCTTGAAGTCTTCAACAAGAGCGGCAACCCCCTTTCCATAAAGAGGCTCATAGTCCTTGAGGTGGAAAAGGAGGGGTTAAAGTTAGAAGGCCCCACTTCTTCTTGGCGTTTTTACCAGAACGGATGGCAATCCTGGTCCCCATCTTTTGCCAGATTGATAAGCGATGGCCTCTATGTAGATCCTGCCACCGATGCCTACCGGAGGATGCACCAGCCCCATTTTGATCTGGCTGGCGCCAGAAAACTGAGCAGCGAATGGTTTACAGTAGTTGCTCCACCTGAAGGCTTATCCCTCCTTCTGGGATTCGTCACTTCGTCCAGGCAACTCGGAGAAATATCCTTAACCCTTACTAACTCCAAAGGTATATCCGAACTTTCGGCTTGCTGTTACGCTGATGGCTTCCCCCTTTCTCCCGGGGAGAAATTCCTCTCGGAAGAACTTGTCCTGGCCTGTGGTGATAACCCATGCGAACTTCTGGAAGCTTACGGATCCCTCTGGGGCGAAAGGATGCAAGCCAAACAGTCTCGCTCTTTCACCGGGTGGTGCACCTGGTATTACTTTTACGGTGAAAACACCGAGGAAGAAGTCCTCAAATGTGTCCGTAAGGCCAGGGAGCTGGCTCTACCCTTTGAGTACATCATTGTAGATGACGGCTACCAGCGCGCTATCGGAGATTGGCTTGAAGTAAACAGAGATAAATTCCCCTCCGGCTTGAAGTTTCTGGCAGAGGAGATAAAAAGAGCAGGCTTCCGTCCAGCTTTGTGGGTCGCCCCCTTTGCCGTTGGCGAAGATTCCCGCCTCATGGCCGAACATCCCGATTGGGTCCTGAGAAGTGAAGAAGGGGAACCTGTTCTGGCATGGGAGCACTGGGGAGTTCCCTGCTACGGTCTGGATCTATCCGTCCAGGAAGTCCAGAGCTGGCTCAAAGAACTCTTCCACATTCTCCGCAGAGATTTGGGATTTGAGTTCTTCAAATTGGATTTCCTCTTTGCCGGAGCGATGCCCGGGCGAAGGCGTAACCCCCGTATAACCAGAGCGCAAGCCGTTAGGCAGGGGCTTGAAGCGATAAGGGAAGGTGCTGGAGATGATGTTTACCTCCTCGGGTGCGGGGCTCCCCTGGGCCCTTCCATTGGGCTAGTGGACGCCATGAGGATTGGGCCAGATGTTCACCCCGATTGGAGTCCTTTCTGGCGGGATTTATCGTCCCCATCAGCCGAAAACTCCATCCGTAACACCATGACCCGTTATTTCTTCCACCGCCGTTTGTGGGCCAACGACCCCGATTGCGTCCTGGTCCGCACGCGCGACGACCAATCAAACCTGGTCCTGAACGAAGTCCGGTCCTTGGTGAGCATAGTGGGTTTAAGTGGAGGAGCAGTGGTGGATAGCGATAACCTCCTCTCCCTGAGGAGAGGCAGGTCCAACTACCTGCGCCGGATATTACCTCCTTCTCCCGAAAGCGCTACAACCGTGGACCTTTTCCGACACGAACAGCCATCCATCATGGTGATGAAAATTAAAAGGCCATGGGGTGAATGGTGGGTGGCAGGAGTTCTTAACTGGAGCAACCGCACCGTAACTACCAATCTGACCCTAGAGGAATTGGGCATACCACCAGGACGCTACCACGTCTACAATTACTGGCGCGGGCGCTATCTGGGCGTGACCGATGGCACCATTATCCTGAAAAGACATCAGCCCCATGAAACTGTCCTTCTGGGCATAAGGCCCTCTCTTTCTGAACCCCAACTTCTTTCTTCCACCTTCCATATAACCCAAGGAGGGGTTGAGATTCAGGAAGTTAAACGCTTAGTCGCGGGTAAAGAACTCAGGCTGTGGTTTCACCTCAAGAAGCCTGGTATCCAGTTTGGCAAACTCCTCTTTGTTCTTCCGGAAGGGTGGAAGGAAGGCTGGGCTCGGGTCGATGACCGTAAGCAAGCCCTCCTGAAGATAGCGAAAGGGGTGGTGGGCTTAGGCTTTACCCTGGAAAAAGAAGCATTGGTGGAGGTAAGCTTCTTCAAAGAGTAACCTGTGTTTGCAATCCGGAGGAAAAAATGCGCATCCTTATAACCGGGGCTGCTGGGTTTATAGGTTCTCACCTCTGCGACAGGTTTATAAGGGAAGGGCATGAAGTCATCGGGATGGATAACTTCATTACAGGCACACCCGACAACATAGCTCACCTTTTTGGGAACAAGCGTTTTCTATTTATAGAGCACGATGTCACCAATTTCATTTACGTTCCTGGGCCTCTTGACGCAGTTTTGCACTTTGCCTCGCCGGCTAGCCCTGTGGATTACATGAAATACCCCATTCAAACCCTCAAGGTGGGAGCACTAGGGACCCACAAAGCCCTGGGGCTTGCCAAAGCCAAAGGAGCTCGCTTCCTTCTGGCTTCCACCTCCGAAGTTTACGGCGACCCTCTGGTCCATCCCCAGCCTGAAAGCTACTGGGGCAATGTTAACCCCATAGGCCCCCGGGGAGTATACGATGAAGCCAAGCGTTTCGCCGAAGCCCTTACTATGGCCTACCACCGCCACCACGGGCTGGAAACGCGAATCGCCAGGATTTTTAACACCTATGGGCCCAGGATGCGTCTTGATGACGGTAGAGTTATCCCCAATTTTATTGGACAGGCTTTACGAGGCGAGCCTCTAACTGTCTATGGGGATGGTCAACAGACCCGAAGCTTCTGCTACATAGAGGATATGGTGGAAGGTATATACCGGCTTCTTTTTTCCGACGAAGTGGAACCTGTTAACCTGGGCAACCCTGAGGAGATGCGGATATTAGATCTTGCTTACTTGATCAATGAAATTGTGGGCAACCGGTCTGGAATAGAGTTTAAACCTTCTCCTCCGGATGACCCGCGGCTTCGCCGGCCAGATATAACTAAAGCCAGGAAAATTCTGGGGTGGGAGCCAAAAGTCCCTTTAGAGGAGGGTTTGCGGCTCACTATAGAGTGGTTCAGGGAGAAGCTGAAGTAAAAGTTTGGCCCTGGACCTCAGGGAGAAACGGTTGCGGTAATTACTTGTTTGCGCTTAAGGGCGATCCTTCTCAATCTTCAGAGTGCGGGGGTGAGGCCGCTTCACCATGGATGGGATCTTCCCGCCCCCGTGGGCAAAGGTTTCTGGGGGCCCCCCAAGACCCCTGTGATGGGGGCTTTGCCCCCCTCCATCCCCGATTTTTCTCCGCCCTCATGGGCTTTAAGTTTGCCACGGTTCTGGGTCCCACTCGTGGGCGGGGTGCAAGGGGTGGGTGATGGCTCCCTTTTGGGGTTTTCTGGGGGCACATCCCCCAGGCCCCCTGGACCCCCCGAATTTTTTTCCACCCTCGTGGGCCTGATGGTTCGCCGTGGTTATGGGTCCCACTTGCGGGGCGAGTTGCGAAGGGCGGTTGACCGCTCTTTTGAGAGAAAGTCTTTTTAATTTGTCTCAGAACGATGCATCATGAAAGCTATAAGCTTTAAGGGGAGAAAGAGCCCCATCCCCACAAAAGGCAACGGTAAAGCCAGAAGACCGCTCAAAAATAACTGTTGCAAACCCATGAACTCGGCTGCATAAAAGCCGAGGGAAGGGAAAAAGTAAACCGGAACAGCCCCAATCATTAAAAAGCTCAAGGCTACAGGGAGAGAGGTAAAATACAAAGTCCACAGCCCGTAACGAGCCAGGGTTTCTCCGGCTTCTATTGCATCTTCCTCCATCTCCAGAAGGAGCCAGAGCAGGGGTAACAGGGCTGGAACATAGAGGGAAAGAAAAGTCCGTTTAATAGCCGAAAGGGATAAGTCTGAGCGAAGCAAAGCCTCCCAGGAAAAAGAGTGCCATTCCTGACGGAAAAGCCATGCATTCATGGTGAAAGAAAGTAGACCAGCCATGATTAAAAGCCAGGCCGAAGGCTTACGCCTTAAGGTCAGCAACAGAGGCGGCACCAGAGCCCAGAGAAGGAAGAGGGGAAGCCTTCTCCACTTTCCAGCAATTATGGTGCTAGCTCTGGCTCTAACTATAGCCTCATTGGCCTCTTCTAATGTAAGTTTGGCCAGCTCCAAAACTGCATAGATGTTTCCCAATTCAAGCGAATTCAAAATTAAAGCAGCATCGCTTTTTATTCCCTCATCAAGGCTTCTACCAATTAATTTTTTTAGATAAAAATCGGCTAATTGGACACGCTGATGGGCCACCGAGGCAAGTTTCAAAGCTTTGAGTTCGTCGGAAAGGAGAAAAGCATGAAGGAGGGGAATACCTTTCGCTGCCGGAACCGGAGAACCACTCAAAACCCCGAGGGTAGAAGCGATGTCCAGAAAAGAGATCGGCCCATAATTGCCCGGTATTACCCCATTGCCTGCCACAATGAAAGAGGAAGGGGTCAGGACAACCAGAATATCCTGAGAGGCATCAAAGCCCAAAGCTTCAGGATTCCCTTCAAGAGCATCTCCCCCGGAGGGTATGTGGAGGAAGAGAAAGTCCGGTGAAAAAAGGGAGGCAAAACGTTTACCTTCAGAAAATATCTCAGGGTAACGGTCAGGGAGAGCGAAGAAACTCGCATATAGATCTTTCACAGAAGGCCCCAGAAGCTCTTTCCACCAGTAAGGTCCGGAGAAAGCAACCCGCAGGCCAGAACGTGCCATCTCTTCCAGCAGATTGTTGGCCTTTATCGGGCGGGGTTCAAAATAAACCCCCACAAGCTCAGGCGGGGCACCAGTTATAAGCATAACATAGTGGGTGTAATACCCGGGAACTTCAGGCCATACCACCTGGAAATAGGCTCCGTTTCCTGAAAAAGAAATCTCCTCCTCAAAGAGAATGAAGAAAACTTGCTTAGCGATTGGTTTGTCATTTTCGGCGCGAATTGAGGGCAGTTTGCTGGAAATAATGGGTGAGAAGTTTGCTGGAAAACCTTCCAGTACCGAAAGCCACAGGTGGGCGATGTAGGCAATCAAAGCAAAAAGAAAAGCGCTGAAAGCCAGTAGCAAACCTTTTCGCATCCTCACCTCAGCAGAGGAAATTCACCGCGCGAGGGTGAACCTTAAAGGTGGCCGGGGCCACTCCTACAACTTCCCCCTCAGCTTCTATGTAAAGGGTAACTTCAGAGCTAACTTTTACAGTCTGGGCTTCGTAGACTTTTACTTTGGGATGAGCAATGTGGGTACCCTTGTAAACGCTGGGCACAAGGGAAAGGAACTCAAACCGGCTCATATCTTCTCCTATGGCCACATAGAATTTGCCATCGTCCAATACCGCTTCAGGCGCTATGAACATCCCTCCACCGAAATACTTCCCGTTAGCCACCACTACAAGGTAGGCTTTAAGCTCAAGGGTCTGGGAATCAATGTTTATTTTAAAGGGAAGGCTTTTATAAGTCAAAAGGGTAACTAAGAGGCTGAAGAGGTAAGGGAGCGTTCCACCCATAAATTTAGGCAACCTGTTAGTTCTCTCAGCCACCACAGCATCAAAGCCCAATCCTGCCACATTGATGAAATAGCGCCTTTCAGGCCTGCCCTCTTTGAAGCACTCTATTTCCCCAAGGTCAACCCGAGTGGTTTCCCCTTCCAGTATTTTCTCAAAAGCCTTGATGGGGTCTCGCGGGAGTCCAAGGGAACGGGTAAAATCCGAGCCAGTGCCCCCTGGAATAGCCCCAAGGGTGATTTCGGAAGAAATCCCATGTCGGAAAACCCCGTTCACCATTTCGTTCAAAGTCCCATCTCCTCCAAAGGCTACGATAGTTTTGAACCCTCTTTCCACCGCTTCAGCGGCTAAAGCTATAGCGTGGGCGGGGTATTGAGTAAGGGCAAAAGAAAATGGGATCCCTCTTTTCTCCAAAAACTCCTTGACGGAAGGCCATTTCCTTCCCACCTTACCATTGGCTGCTATCGGGTTCACTATTACCATAATCCTCTCCATGCTCATCTCTCCTTTTTTTACAAATCTTAACACCTCTTCTACCCTTCAGTAACTGTCAGGAGCGAAAACCTCCGCAAAGCTTCTTCCAGCCCCTTCTCCACCCATCCCTCCACTACATCCACAGCCTTTTCAAAGGCCAAAGCTATAGCCGCTTTTTCCTCTTCAGAGAACTCCCCCAGCACGTAATCCACAGGGTCCCCTCTAATTGGACGGCCAATGCCAAAGCGGAGTCTTGGAAAGTCCTGATGGCCCAGCGCTTCAATAATGGAGCGCATACCCCGATGCCCTCCGGCTCCTCCTTTCGGTCTGAACCTTATAGCACCGACCGGAAGGTCCATATCATCGTAAACCACCAGAAGGTCGTGGAGAGGAACAGCCAGAGATTTAACCAGAGGCTTAACAGCTTGCCCGCTCAGGTTCATGAAAGTCAGGGGTTTGACCAGTATAACTTCCTGGCCTTTTATCGTTCCAAGAGCCAGGTGAGCATTAAAACGGAACTCGGAAAAGGTTATATTGTGTTTCCTGGCCAGGTAATCCACAAATTGAAAGCCCACATTATGGCGAGTTTCGGCATATTGAGGTCCAGGGTTCCCGAGCCCTACGATAACCTTGCCAGCCATAAACCTTTAGGGCCTCCGCATCAAGTGTATGAGAGCTCGCATAAGGAAGAGAAAGCCGAAGAAAGCAAAAAAGAGTCCAGCCGCCCCCATGCCATAGCAAAAGGGGGAAAACAATTTACCAGGGTCAAAAATGTAATCCTCGGTTCGGGTAGGTGTGAGCTTCGGTGGGATGGTGGGGGAAGGAAAAGGTGTGGGGGTTGCTGGAAGCTCAATGATTACCGTAGGGGTCGGCGGTAAGGGTGTTGGGGAGGGCTCTGGGGTTGCAGGTGTGGGGGTTGGGGTTTGGATCGGCGTTCGGTTGGCTACCACAAGGCCCCGGACGAAAACTTCCACGTAGTTGCCATCGCGCCTGGCGACCCTGAGCCTCAGAACATAGGAGCCATCTGGCACTTTAGTAGTATCCCAAAAGCCGAGGAGACCATCCACCACCGGGGTTTCCACAACGCCTCCGATGGGCATCCAGTTTTCGCCCGTTAAAAGTTGAGGTGAGTAATGAAGCTCATATTTCCAGAAATCGGGGATACTGGCAGTTCCCAGGATGGCCACTTGCCCCTGAATTGTTTCTCCATCCCGTGGGCTAGATATGTAAGCTCCGGGCAACTGGGGTTTAAAAGCCAGCACGAAAACGCTTACAGCCAGAAACCACAAAATAAAGGCGTTTTTCCTCATCTTCCGAACCTTTATCCGGGCTGACACCTGTAAACTGGATGATAAGCCATTAAAATTATTCTGTCAAGATTCAGCGTCCTTTCACTAAGCATTGCGGGGAAAAGCCCTCTGGTCACCTATTACCCCCATGCTGAGGAGTTTTCATAACCTGTTGGTTTCCTTGACAACTCTCTTCTTATCCGTTATGCTTTTAGCAGCCGGGCCTGGGAGGGAATATGTTTTTTGATGAAGCCAGGATTTACGTAAAAGCTGGGAACGGTGGTAACGGTTGTGTTAGTTTCCGGAGGGAAAAGTTTGTCCCCTTCGGTGGCCCCGATGGAGGCGATGGTGGGAAAGGAGGGGATGTTTATCTTGTTGTGGACCCTCACATCAATACGCTGATTCATTTTAAGAAGCGCTCGCATTTCAAAGCTCAATCTGGACAGCACGGTCGGGGGAAGAAGCAGGCTGGGAAAAGCGGCGAAGACCTCTACATCCCGGTTCCTCCCGGGACAGTGGTTAGGGATGCAAATACAGGGGAATTCATAGCTGACCTTGTAGAGCCAGGTCAGAAGGTTTTAGTGGCTAAGGGTGGCAGGGGGGGCAGGGGAAATGCTGCTTTCGCGACCCCTGTGAACCAGGCTCCCAGGTTTGCTGAAAAGGGTGAACCTGGCGAGGAGCGCTGGCTTTACCTTGAACTCAAACTTATAGCTGATGCGGGGATAGTCGGTGTCCCCAACGCTGGCAAATCCACCTTGCTGGCCGCAGTAAGCGCCGCACGCCCCAAAATAGCCCCGTATCCTTTCACCACTCTGGAACCCAACCTCGGAGTGGTAACAGTGGGGGATTACGATTTCGTTCTGGCTGATATCCCTGGCCTTATAGAAGGAGCCCACAGGGGAGCGGGACTCGGCCACAAATTCCTGCGCCACATAGAGCGCACAAGGGTTATAATCCATTTATTGGATGGCCTGAGCCCGGATCCCATGAAAGACTTTGAGGCTATAAACCGGGAGCTAGCTCTTTTCAGTGACCGTCTGGCCGCCAAACCTCAAATCGTAGCCTTTAACAAAATGGACATCCCTGAAGTGAGGGAGAAATGGCCTCAAATAAGGGATTCCTTCGCAAAAGCAGGCTGTGGGGTTTACCCCATATCGGCCGCCACAGGAGAGGGGGTTTGGGAACTCATGAGAGCTGTGGCTGCTCTCCTGCAGGAAATGCCGAAGGAAATGCCAGCCCTTGTAGAAGAAGAGGTCACCCCCGCGATGAAAAAAGAACCGCTGTTTACAATATCCCGGGATGGAGGAGTGTGGAGAATAAGGGGGCAGGAGATTGAGAGGATTGCTGCCACTATAAACTGGGAACAGGAAGAGGCCATTTCTCTATTTCACAGAAAACTGGAAAAGCTTGGTGTGATAAAAGCCCTGCGCCGGATGGGAATCCAGGATGGCGATACGGTTGTTATAGGGGATATGGAGCTGGAGTGGAAAGAGTGAAAATAGGCATTATTGGGGGAACTTTTGACCCCATCCACTACGGCCATCTTATAATAGCTGAGGAGGCGAGGGTTAGAGTAGGCCTGGCTAAAGTTATTTTCATTCCAGCCGGACACCCTCCCCACAAGTTGAGGAGGCCTTATTCGCCGGCCCACCATCGCTACAGAATGGTGGAGCTGGCCATTTCTTCCAACCCTTACTTTGAAGTCTCCCCAATTGAAGTGAACAGACCAGGGCCCTCTTATTCGGTAGACACTGTAGCCATGCTGCGAAAGGAGATGGGGTCCGATTCAGAATTGTATTTCATCATGGGGGTGGATTCGTTGGCCGGCATCCTCACCTGGCACAGGCCTGACGAGCTCATAAAACTCTGCAAGATAATAGCTGTGAACCGCCCAGGATACGGTGTGGACATAGAGGCTCTGGATAGCGTCATACCCGGGATAAAGAAGCAGGTGATATTCATAAAAGCCCCGGAGATAGGCATCTCTTCCACCGAGATCCAGGAAAGAGTGCGGGAGGGCCTGCCCATAAGATACCTGGTCCCGCCGGAGGTTGAACGATACATTTACGAGCACAATTTATATAAGGATTACCGGGATGAGAAATCGTGAATATGTGCTGGCTTTCTTTATCATTTTGATTATGCTTCTCATCATGGCCTGCGCGGGTGTGTTTATGCTCTGGAATTTATCCTGGATGATCCGTTCCAGAACAGAAGTGGTCCAGTTTTTTACCCCAACCTTCACTCCTTCGCCAGTTCCCCCTTTGCCTTCTCCTACCCCTGCCTTGAGTCCAACACCATCTCCAACCCCTTCTCCTACCCCTATTTTCTGGCCAAAACCCACCCCTACTCCTACTTTCACTCCCGTTCCATCTCCTACCCCCACACCTATCCTTTTCCCCTTCACCCTTGCAGGTCCTGTGAGACCAGCTCCTGAGAGAGGATGTTTTATAGGAAGCATTTTTGGTTTTATAAGAGATGCGTCGGGAAATCCACTGGCTGGGGTTAGGGTTAAGGTTTTCAATCCCTGGGGTTATGAAGCGGTATCGGTCTCAAAGGGTGGGCCGGACCTGGGCTATTACGATATCATTCTCAGCACCCAACCATCTATATGGTATGTGGTAGTCATAAGTGAAGATGGCAGAGATTTAAGCCCCAGGATTACAGTGGAACATAAGGAAAATTCCCCCGCTTGTCACTACCAGGTGGATTGGGTCAAGGTGCGGTGAAATTTCCTAGAATTTTGAGGAATTCCTGGTGAAGGAGGCCGTTGGAAGCTAAGAGGGCTTTTGCTTCAACATTCCACGGTTTGCCATTCACCTGAGTGATTTTTCCGCCTGCCTCCTCTACTATCAGAGCACCGGCAGCCAGGTCCCAGGGATTCAGGGCGAGGTGAAGGTAAGCCTCAAGCCAGCCGGCAGCTACAAAGCAAAACCCCAGCACGGCCGAGCCCATAGCTCTTATGGTGAAAACCCTTTCTACCAATTTAGGCAGAAAAGAGCTAAAACCCTTCCTGAGGGCCTGGGGACGTGGCAAATCCAAGCCCATCAAACTCTCCTCAAGGGAAGAAATGGAACTTACTCTCAGAGGTTTGCCGTTTAGATAGGCTCCATGGCCCTTCTGGGCCCAGAAGAGGCGATTGTTTAAAGGTTCATAAACCACGCCCAGAATTACTTCCTCCCTCTCCGCCAGAGCCACAGAAGTGCAGAAAACGGGGAAACGATGGGAATAATTGGTAGTTCCGTCCAGCGGGTCAATATACCAAGTGTAGGGGGAATTGCTCTGACGAAAGGGTTTTTCTTCAGAACAGATGGAGTGTTCCGGGAACCAGGAAGTTATAATTTCAATTATGGCCCTTTCAGCAGCAAAATCGGCGTCAGTAACGATATCTTTTGGCCCTTTGGAGTGAATTTCTCGGGGCTTTTCCAACATTGAAACGATTATATTCCCAGCCCTGATAGCTGCCTCAAAAGCTACCTTTCTGAACAGTTCTTCCATGCTCCTCCCCCCTTCTTTCCCCTTTAGCTTTTATACGATTGCATCTTACTCCTGTTGGCGGTTTTGGTCAAAAATGCAGGTTCCCTGACGCATTAATGGGTGAGAGCAGAAAGAAAGTATGTTGGGGTATTTGCACGGTCCTGAAAGACGCCCTTCTCAGGAGGAACAATCCCTCCACCAAATAGGCCAGGAAGGCATCCCACATCGCTATGCAAATTTTCTTTGGGCTGCCCCATCTTGGTCCATCTGGTAGCGAGGTCCACCATCTAAACGAAAAAAAGCCATTTATCGGCTTATCTCGCTGTCGGAGGATGGCATCTACAGGAGAGCATGGGATGGAGCATGGCTTGCCCCGGGCAAAATGAACCAGCATTGTTTATCAATCAAAGAAAACGGGCCCTTTGGGCCCGCCTGTTTGTCCGCACTTACCCTGCCTGTAGCTTTTGTTCGTCATGCGAAGCTTGAACTGCTCTTCGCCCATTTCTGAACATCTCGCTTCCCAGAGATATGGGATAAGGGAAAATCGCCATAGCCACCGGTCACTTCCCCTATAACCCCAGGCGCTTGATTTTCGTTATCTGACTTACCATACTTCACGCCCCAAAAGCACTTGAGGCAAAAACTTTTTGCCCATGCGGGGGTTGAAACCGGCCTCCGAAGCTTTGTCCAGAAAGTCCAGGGTCAGCTACGGGGTAAAATTAACGCCTGTATTTCCTGAGGATGTAAAAACCTATGGCGTAGAGCATCCCAGCCAGAGGGATGGCGAGAATGAATCCTAAAAACCCCATCGCTTTTACCCCGATCAGAATGCTTAAAATTACCAGGATGGCCGGCATTCCGGTTGCTTCACTTATTATTTTAGGCAGAAGGATACGAACCAGAATTTGCTGATAAATTACCAGGGGAAGAAAAACCCAGAGGGTAACTTCAGGCCGTTGAAAAAGGGCCAGCACGGCCGGGAAGAACATCGCTATCGGCTCGCCTATGTACGGAACTAAGGTCATAAATCCACAGATAAACCCCACAGGCAGGGCAAAACTCAAACCAGCTACTTCCATCAGTAAGACCACTCCGAGGCCGTAAAGCAAGGCCACCAACCCTTCTCCTCGCACGTAAGCCCCGAAGGTCTTCTGCAGTGCCTCAGAAATAAGGCTCAATTCATCATGGAAA
>JANXAG010000012.1:0-50217 GCA_025062375.1 Anaerolineae bacterium
GTAGGAGGTGGAGCAAAAGGAGGAGGTGATGGGAAAATGAGGTTTAAAACTATTGGAAGAATTATCATTAGGGCTAATTTTGGCACTGCTGATTCCTCCGGCGAACCTTTTGCTTTTATTTTACCATTTCAAGATGGAGAGGGCAAGCTTTTGCGGCTCTTGCATTCTGAGGTTTTGGGGGACACCCCCAAAGTCCTCCGGGATGGGGCTTCGCCCCCTTCCACCCCCCAGATTTTTCCCACCCTCGTGGGCTTGAGGTTTGCCACAGTTCAGGGTCCCACTCGCGGGCAGGGTGCAAGGGGTGGGTGATGGCTCCCTTTTTGAAAGTTTCTGGGGGCACATCCCCCAGACCCCTTGCCAGAGGGCTTTGCCCCCTGGACCCCCGGTTTTTCCCGCCCTCGTGGGCATTGGGTTTGCCACGCCCGAGGGTCCCACTCGTGGGCGGGATGCAAAGGATGGCTGCTCGCTCCCTTTTAGAGGTTTTTGGGGGACACCCTCAACCCCCGGATGGGGGCTTCGCCCCCTTCGTGGACGGGTTGTAAATGATGGTTGTTTGTTCCTTGTTTAAGGGGTTTCCCCGGATTCCCCAGTAGTTGCCCCTGGGTTTTCAGTCGGTCCGAGGTGGACGAGGCCGGAGAGTTTGACCTGTGCCTTAAATCTGCTAAAATGGCTTACCAGATGCAGAGGGAGCAAGGTGATGGATTTTTGGGAAAAGCTACAGGCTGCTACGAGGAAGAATAATTCTTTCCTATGCGTAGGCCTTGATCCCAGACCGGGTCATGTCCCAAAGGTTTTCTGGAAAGAGGAAGATCCCCTTTTTGCTTTCAGCCTCAAAATCATTGAATATACGGCTGATCTGGTCTGCGCTTATAAACCTAACTTCGCTTTTTATCAAGCGTTAGGCCCAGAAGGGTTCAATGTTCTCCGCAGGATTATAAAGGCTATACCATCTGAAATCCCCGTAATCCTTGATGCCAAGTGGGGCGATATAGGTTCTACCGCCGAAGCCTATGCAGCAGTCGCCTTTGATTTCCTCGGGGCCGATGCTGTCACCGTTAACCCTTATCTCGGAGCTGATTCTCTGGAACCTTTCCTGGTTTACAAAGATAAAGGTTTGTTTGTCCTTTGCCATACTTCTAATCCCGGTGCCACAGATTTCCAGACCCGATTGGTGGAAGGCAAGCCTTTGTATCTCAGGGTGGCAGAATGGGCTGCACGTTTGTCATCCCGTATCGGGTTAGTGGTGGGAGCCACATATCCGGAAGCAGTCCGTGCAGTGCGGGAGGTGGCCCCCGAAGCCTGGCTCCTGCTTCCGGGAGTGGGAGCTCAGGGAGGTGACCTGGAGGAAGCTCTGGCAGCAGGACTGGCCGAACCAGAAGGCAGAGTCGTTGTGAATGTGTCCCGCGATGTAATCTATGCCGAAAATCCACGCCAGGCAGCTGCTGAATACCGGGAACGTATAAACCGCACGCGAGAAGCCTTAAAGGGAAAATCCACGCATTCCCCCGCGGCTCGCCTGACCCTTAGCCTCTTTGATAGCGGTTGCATACGGTTTGGGAGTTTCACCCTAGCATCAGGCAAAACTTCGTCCATTTACATTGACCTTCGCCCCTTGCCATCTTTCCCTCAGCTTATGCGGCAGGTGATTCCGGTGTATGTGCAGCTCCTCGCTCCCCTGGATTTTGATGTTATAGCAGCTATTCCTTACGCTGCTTTGCCTTTCGGTGTCCTGACAGCAATGGAGATGAATAAGCCCCTGATTTACCCTCGCAAAGAGGCCAAAACTTATGGTATTGCCCGAGCTATTGAAGGTGAGTTCAGGCCTGGCCAGTGCGCTGTCGTCCTGGATGACCTCATCACTACAGGCGATAGCAAGCTAAGGGTTATTGAGCCTCTTGAGCAGGCGGGTCTCAGGGTAAAGGATATCGTAGTGCTTATAGATCGGGAACAGGGGGGCAGAGAGTTTCTGGAAGCCAAGGGGTACAGGCTTCACTCTTTCCTGCGGCTCAGGGAGATGCTGGAAATATTGGTGAGAGAGGGGCGGCTTTCACAAGAGGAAAAGGATAGGGTTTCTGCCGAGCTCTGGGGAAATTAATGGTGAACCTTGGAGTGGACTTATGCGGTTACAGGTTGAAAAACCCCCTGGTGCTGGCTTCAGGCGTGCTGGGGACAGGGCCTGAACTTCTGGCCCGGGTGGCAGAGGCGGGTGCTGGTGCAGTGACTACTAAGTCGTGCAGTCTTGCCCCTCGTCGCGGCCATCCCAACCCCACTGTGCTGGAATGGGGCCATGGCTTGATTAACGCTGTCGGGCTTGCTAACCCGGGTGCAGAGGCCATGGCCAGGATCATCGCCGAAGCTAAAAAGCTTCTTGCCCCCTTGAAGACACCCATCATAGCCAGTATCTTTGGGAGCACCATTGAGGAGTTCGCCAGGACAGCCCATATAATTTCCAGCGCTTCGCCCGATTTCATTGAAGTTAACATATCCTGCCCCAATGTTGAAGAAGAGTTTGGACGCCCTTTTGCTGCTGATCCGGAAGCTGCGGCAAAGGTTACCAGAGCTGTAAAGGCTGTTACTTCTATCCCTGTAATAGTGAAGCTTTCGCCTAACGTGACCGATATCGCGGAGGTAGCTTGTGCTGTTGAGGAAGCTGGCGCCGACGCAATCTGTGCCATCAATACTGTTGCCGGAATGCTCATAGATGTCTATGCTGGACGCCCTATCTTGGCCAATCGGACGGGGGGTCTTTCAGGGCCAGCCATAAAGCCCATAGCTCTGCGGTGCGTTTACGAGATAACCCAAAATGTTAAAATTCCAGTAATCGGCACTGGCGGGGTTACCACTGGAAAGGATGCGCTGGAAATGATTATGGCTGGAGCAACCGCAGTTGGCGTAGGTTCAGCGGTTTATTACCGGGGCCTTCAGGCTTTCAATCTCATACAGGAAGAACTCGCTGACTTGATGCAAAAACTAGGGTACCGAAGCATTGAAGAGGTGCGGGGAATTGCCCACCGTTCATAATCTGCCCGTTCCTTTCGCTATAAAACTGGTGAAAGATGAAAGCCTTAAAGTTAAAACTTTCATTCTGGACGGTAAACTGGAGGCCATCCCGGGGCAGTTTGTAATGGTCTGGCTTCCAGGGGTGGACGAAAAGCCCTTTAGTCTCGTCAATGATTCTCCGGTAGTTATTACGGTAGCTCGCGTTGGGCCCTTTACTTCGCAATTGCACGAGAAAAAGCCAGGAGATACCCTGTGGCTGCGGGGGCCCTATGGAAAAGGATTTTCCATCGAAGGCAATAAGTTGCTTCTCGTGGGTGGAGGGTATGGGGTTGCTCCCCTGCTGTTCCTCGCCCGGCGGGCCAGAGCGCAGGGTTGCTCTGTGGATGCAGTTATCGGGGCTCGCTGCGCCGAAGAGCTTATCTTTGTAGAGGATTTCAGAGCGCTGGGGTGCCAGGTCCACCTGGCTACCGAGGATGGTTCTCTGGGTTTCCGGGGAAAAGCTCCAGAATTGGTGGAAAAGCTCATTCCCGAACTCAGGCCCGATTCCATTTGCGGCTGTGGGCCCGAAGGGATGCTGGAGGCCCTTAGTGAAATTGCCGTCTTCTGGAAGCTTCCGGCTCAGTTCAGCTATGAAAGCTATATACGGTGTGGTTTTGGGGTGTGTGGTTCCTGCGAACGGAAAGGGTGGCTTGTATGTCGGGATGGGCCCGTCCGTTCGCTTTCTCAGAGCCTTTAAAGGAAGCCATCACCCTCTGTCCTAAGGAGGTACTATGGTTGGAAGAATTCCTTCAACGGTCTGGATTTTTATATCCTTTGTTCCCTGGATCGTCTACTGGTCGCTTTCCGGGCCAGGGTTGGTAGTGCCTGGCCTCATTGTAGCCCTCATCGTTGCCCTCACCCTCAACCTTTACCGGTTGCGCATTGGTAACCCCAAGCTTATGGATGCGGTAACGCTGGCCTTTTTCGCTCTGCATTTTGTCTTCACGGTTATCCTGCGCAGCGATCTGTTCATCACCCATGGAGGGGTGCTCGTCTATACTGCTCTGGCCCTCATGGCCTGGGGTTCCCTCATTGCCCGCAATCCCTTCACTTATCAGTACGCTCGCGATGATTGGCCACGGGAATACTGGCAGCATGGCCTCTTCCGCCGCACCAATGAGATAATCACTCTGGTCTGGGCAGTTATCTTCACCTTCGGCGTTGTTTCAAATCTGGTTGCCATGTCCTGGCCCGCCCACAGAATTCTTCTGACCGTGGTGTTTCCCAATGTCCTGCTCGGAACAGGCATTGCTTTCTCCATCTTTTTCCCCAACTGGTTCCCCAGGCGTGTGCTGGCGCGGGAGATTGAAAAGTGGGAACGGCCTTTCGGCTGGCATCCGCCAGAGCTCCCCAAAGGTTCGCTTCTCGGCGAGGGTGAATTTGATGCCATCGTTATCGGTGCGGGTATGGGCGGGCTTACAGCGGCAGCTCTTCTGGCCCAGCGAGGCCTGAAAGTGTTAGTGGTTGAGCAGGCCCGCTACGTGGGCGGTCTCTGTGCCAGCTTCCGACGTCTGCATCGCCAGTATGTATTTGACGTGGGCGTTCACGATATCAGCGGTCTGGGACCACGTGGACCTGTCCGCTGGCTGCTCCGGGAACTGGGCATTGAATCCCGTCTGGAATTTGTGCGAATGACTCATGAGTACATCCTTGGCGACATACGCATAAAGGTTCCGCACAGTGCGGAGGAATTCATAGTCCAGCTGGCTGCTCTTTTCCCGGATGAACGGGAAAACATTGAAGCGTTTTTCCAAGAGATGCACCGTGTATATCAGGAGCTCTACGCAGATCTGGAAAAAACGGGCGGGGCACCTCGTCCCCCCGTTGATCCCGAGGAGATGCTGCGCTACCCACTCACCCACCCTCACGCTTTCCGCTGGATGGATCGCAGTTACCTGGAAATGCTTGATTTTTACCTGCGCAACGAGCGCCTCAAAGGGGTGTTATGTTCTCTCACTTCATACCTGACCGATAAGCCGGAGAAGCTAACTGTTGGTCAGATGGCTCCTATTTTCGGGTACTACTTTGACGGTGGTTTCTATCCGAAAGGTGGCTCGGGCCAGTTGCCCAGAGCTATTGCCGATGTTATCCCGGCTCACAACGGCACCATCCTTCTGGGCAAAAGGGCAACAGGAATTCTGGTGCGGGACGGCATAGTTTATGGAGTTAAGCTCGCAGATGGCACAACATTTCGTGCCAGTGTCATCCTCTCCAACGCCGATGCGCGGGTCACGTTCCGGGAGCTGGTGGGTATGGAGCATTTGCCCGGGAAATTTGCCCGCCAGGTGGAAGCCCTTCAGCCCACAACCTCCGTTTTTGAGGTCTTTCTTGCTCTGGATTACGAGCCACCTATCGCCCCGATAACCATGTATCTCGCACCGAGCGGCATGGGTTTAGGCTTCGCCTTGCCCTCCAAAGTGGATCCGACCCTCGCCCCTTCTGGTCACCACGTCCTGACGATAATGGCTCTGATCCCTCAACCGGAGGCAACCTCGTGGGATCGCAATGCTCCAGACTATAAAGCTCGCAAAGCCGCTTTTGCCGAGGAGATCATCCGCCAGGCCGAAACTCTACTGCCCGATCTGCGCCGTCACATTATCACATGGGATGCTGCTACGCCTGCGACTATTACCCGCTACACCGGGCACCCTGACGGCGCAATCTACGGTTCGGTGCTCGACAGCGGGCGCCTTCCGTTGCAAACTCCGATTCGGAACCTCTACCTTGTTGGTGCCAGCGCCTGGCCTGGCAGTGGTGTAGAAGCAGTAGTCATATCTGGCATTACAGTGGCTAACCTGATTTGCCGCCAGCCCCGGAGGCTGCGAAGTTAAAGATGCCAGCTGATTTTGTCTCTGCTGTCCTTTTGATACTGCTCAAAAGTGCGGAAACGGTGGAACGGTTAGGGCCATACCTTGCAGCGGGTATTGCTGCTGCCTGGCTTTCATCAAAATTAGTTACGAAATGGCCAGCATGTTCGTCTTGCCCATCGTTCCCCGGGGCGACGCTTCTCGCAGCCCTGATGGGAACCTTATCCCCTTTCCCCACCGTAGGAATAATCCCGTTTATCCTTCGTCTGCAGAACCGGAGATTGGCAGGGGATGCGGCTCTGGCTTTTATCCTCGCCTCGTCTCTTATGAACCCCCAGCTGTTCGTCCTGACTTTGGGGGCTTTCGGGCTCACTTTCAGCCTGGTGCAATTGGGAGCAGTTCTGAGCCTCAGTGTATCCCTGGGTAAACTCTTTGGCTCTTCGGTAGGGATTAGAGGAGGCAAGGTTCCCCCGCAATGTTGTGAACCTCCGTCGGTAAGCAGGCTAATACAGCACATAGGGCTCTATTTTCTCCTGGGCGTCATAGCCGGCTCAGCCCTTCAGGTTTTACTGCCCTGGACAGGGGTCCTCAACTGGCTCGCCAAGCATGGCTTACTCCATATCCCAGTGCTTGGCTGGATAGGAGCACCTTTCTACGTATGTGGTGGGAGCTCCATCCCTCTCGCAAGAAGTCTGTTTGATTTGGGCTTCAGCCAGGGGGCACTCTTCACCTTCCTGCTGGTGGGGCCATCTTTGCGCGGAACAGCTTTGGCTAATCTGGCCTGCTTCCTTCCTGGGCGAGCTATGACCGCCTGTCTGGCAATTTTAGTCGTGATGGGTGGGTTGCTGGGGTGGGGTTTTGACTTTGCAACGGAGGCTTTAAGATGAGGATTTCCCTGCGGTGGGTTTACCTTTTGGGACTCCTGACGCTTATCTTCGGAGCCAGAGCGTTTCAAAGTCTGGCTATGCCTTCTCATACCCCTCAGGGCACGACCCGGGTGGCCATCGTCAAAGTTCAATCCAATGTGGAGGAAGCCGTTCGTGAGGCAGTGCGGCTTGCCGGAGGGCTGGAAGGGATAATCAAGCCAGGCGATCTGGTGGTAGTCAAACCCAACCTGGTCATGGATGCCCCGGCTGGAAGTGGTATGGTTACCGACCCGGTGGTGACCAGGGTGATGGTGAGGATAGCTTTTGAAGCAGGCGCCCGTGAAGTCATCATCGCTGAAGGCACAGCCCAGTACAGCCAGGGCGATCCGAACCGGGATAGGTTTTGCACTCAGGCGGCTTTCCGGGTTGCCGGATACGATCTTGATAGTGACATGAAAGACGATGTTACTGGTGTCCCTCTTGTGGACCTCAATGATAGCGGTGGTACAGATGCAGCTGATCCCAGCAAAGTTACTCGTGTTGTAATTCCGGCGGGATTGATCCGGAAAGAGTACTGGCTACCCAACCTTATTCTCAGAGCTGATGTCCTCATAAGCGTTCCAGTCCTCAAGAACCACTTCCTTGCAGGAGTAACCTTGGGGATGAAGAACATGATAGGTGCGCTCCCCAACGATCTCTATCATGCTCCTGGCTGCATCTTCGGCAAACACAGCTTATCTCACATCCCTGTCGAACTTGACAGGCACATTGTAGACATCAACCTTGCCAGGAAGCCGGACTTTGTAGTGGTTGATGGGCAGCGGGGAATGATAGATGGCCCTATTGGTTCTAAGATTATTGAACCTCCTATGGGACTCATCATTGCGGGGCAGGACGTGGTAGCAGTTGACACAATAGGTGCTCTCGTGATGGGCTACGATCCCAGTTCCATACCCTACATCCAGATGGCGGCCCAAAGTGGTCTGGGGATAGCCGACACGGCCCGTATCCGTGTAGTGGGGATGCCTGTTGTGCAGGTTCGCAGGGATTTCCCTGCTCCTTACGGTGATTCCCTTGCCCGTCGGGCCGATTCAGAACCACCAAAAGTAGCAATAAATGCTCCGAACCGGGTACTATTGCCGAAGAAATTCAGGGTCAAAGTTGAAGCGAGCGATAATGAAACCATCGCCAGGGTTGAACTCTATCTGGGCAGGAAATGGATTGGGAGTCTTCTGGCTCCTCCCTATGAATTTGAGATTGAATCAAGCCAGTATTCTCCGGGCAAACACACATTGCAGGCAATAGCCTATGATCGCTGTTTAAATCAGGCGTGGTCAAGCCAGGAAGTATTTCTCCTTCCTCCTGCCCCCACAGAAACCTTTACGCCCACCCCTTTACCGCCGACTGATACCCCTTCCCCAACGAGCACCCCCTTTCCAACCCCCACGCCAGTTGAAATAACTCCGAAATTCCCCAGTCCCTTACCTACTGCTTCGCCTGTGCCGGCAACTCCGACACCTGCAGTTCCGGTAAGTGTTCAGACTGAAGTTATGCCTTGGTATCTGAATATTTTCTGCCTTCTTTCAATGGCTGTGCTGGGAATTTGTCTTGCAGTGTTCTTCACTTTAAGCAGACGCAAATAACAGCCACTCAAATATCACTGCGTGCGAAGCGGAACAATCCTTTACCTACGTGAGGAACCTACTGGGAGAGTGAACCCCTATCCCGGGAGTCCCTTAAAACCTCAAAAGGAAGCGATCAGCCACCCCTTGCATCCAGCCCACGAGTGGGACCCTAAACCGAGGCGAACCTAAGGCCCACGAGGGTGGGAAAAATTTGGGGATCCAGGTGGCTCACGGTTGTCTCTGCCTGGCATCCAGACTATAATTAGGCAGGAGAAATGATCATGGAAATATCCCTCAAACCCATAGGCACGGTGGTAAATAACATAGACAAAACCTTCAAAAAAGTGGATTGGTCCCGGGTAATCTCTACCCTGGAGATAAACCCTGAGCTGGTGGAAGGGCTTGAAGGGATCGAAGAGTTCCGACGCATTATGGTGATCTTCTGGTTTCACCTGGCAGAAGAAACCTGCCTTAAGGTTCACCCCCGGGGCGATCCCTCAAAACCCTTGCGAGGGGTCTTTAGCACGAGGGCCCCCGTCCGCCCCAACCGCATAGGAGTAACTGTGGTTGAGCTTCTCTATAGAGAAGGAAATCGTCTGGTAGTCAAAGGCCTTGATGCCTATAACGGCACCCCAATCCTCGACATCAAACCCTACTTTCCGGAGGATGAAAGTGACGAAAGGCCACCATGGGTCAAAGGAGGCTGAAGTTTTAATCCTCAAAGGTCGAGTTATAAAGGCGGGGAAGGCTTCAGGGGAAGCCCTTGTCTCTCCTGAACCCATAAGCTTCTTCGGCGGAGTGGACCCGGAAACTGGCGAAATCATAGAAAAGGGTCATCCTCTGGAAGGCCAGAAAATTGCGGGGAAAATCCTGGTTTTCCCCACGGGGAAAGGCAGCACGGTAGGCTCTTACATACTCTATCGTCTGAAACAAAAAGGCCTTGTCCCTGCTGCTATCATCAATTCTCAGGCCGATCCGGTAGTAGCGGTGGGGGCGGTTATTGCAGAAATACCCATGATAGACCTCATCCCATGGGAAAAAATTTCTACAGGGGACATTGTAGAGGTAGAGGAAAATGAAGTCAGGGTCTGGAAAGCTCATTCTGGTCAAACTGGGGGGCTCCCTGATAACCGATAAAACCCGTGAAGCCACCGCGAGGATGGAAGTAATAGAAAGGCTCGCCAGGGAAATGAAGGAAGCTCTGGAGAGCTTCCCTAACCTCAAACTGGTGGTGGGGCATGGAAGTGGCTCCTTTGGGCATTTTCCCGGGAAACGCTATAGAGTAAGAGAGGGGGTCAATGGGCCTGAGGGGTGGAAAGGTTTTGCCGAAACGGCTGCCGCTGCCGCTCGCCTGAACCGCCTGGTAACTGAAGCCCTGCTTTCCTCAGGCCTGAAAGCTTTACCTCTCCAGCCTTCTGCTTCAATCCTCTGCCGCAACGGCACCATAATCCGGTGGGAATGGCGCCAGGTGAAGAGGGCGCTGGAAAAAGGCCTCGTTCCCATCATTTATGGAGATGTGGCCTTTGACCAGATCCGTGGTTCCACCATAGTTTCCACTGATGAACTCTTTTTTTATCTCGCCCCAAAACTTCGCCCATCCGAAATCCTCTTAGTAGGCAAAGTGGAAGGGGTTTTCACCTCTGACCCGCTCGTAGACCCGGGTGCGGAACTTATCCCAGAACTCACTCCTTCCGATTGGGATAAAATCTTGGGCTCTCTCGGGGATTCCCACGGGGTTGACGTTACTGGAGGAATGGAGGAGAAAGTAAAGCTCATGTTGAACCTGGTGGAAAAACTTCCTTCCCTAAAAGTAGTGATAATGTCGGGGGAAGAGCCGGGAGCCCTCCGGGATGCTCTAACAGGTAAACTGCCGCAGAGATGCACAATCCTTCGTCGGTAAAGGGGCGCATAACTTATGGAACTTCTGGATGGTTTAAACGAAGCTCAGAAAAGAGCGGTAGAAACCATAGAAGGACCGGTTCTGGTGCTCGCTGGGCCCGGAAGTGGGAAGACTAAGGTCCTGGTCCACCGGGCTGCTTATTTGATAAAAGTATGCGGCCTTTCTCCTTATTCCATCATGGCTGTAACCTTTACTAATAAAGCTGCCAGGGAAATGAAGGAGCGCCTCTATAGGCTCTTGGGAGAGCGAGTTGAGCAGATAACCGTTGGAACCTTTCACGCCATATGTGCCCGCATCCTCAGGCGAGAAGGAGAAGCCATAGGCATACCGTCCTCTTTTGTTATTTACGATGAAGAAGACCAACTGAGTGCAGTCCGTCAGGCCGTGCGCGAGCTAAACCTTAACGAGAAACTGTATCGTCCTCCCGCTTTTCTCCAAGCCATCTCGCGCTTGAAGGCGGAGATAATCCTCCCTTCTGATTTTAGCCCTTCCACCTATTGGGAAGAAGTTCTGCGCCGGGTTTACGAACGCTACCAGGGAATCCTCAGGAGCCACAACGCTCTGGATTTTGATGACCTTCTCCTTTCGGTGGTAAGGTTATGGAAGAAAGCACCCCATGTTTTGGAGAAATACAGACGCC
The DNA here is from genome assembly GCA_025062375.1 of Anaerolineae bacterium. NCBI lineage: Bacteria > Bacillati > Chloroflexota > Anaerolineae > Anaerolineae bacterium. The sequence continues at coordinate 10,878 of JANXAG010000012.1, forward strand.
GCTTCCTTCAGATAATGGTGGATGAATTCCAGGACACCAACATGGTCCAGTATGAAATTTTGAGGGAATTAGCCAGGATACACCGCAACCTCTTTGTCGTGGGAGATGAAGACCAATCCATATACCGCTTTCGGGGGGCTGACTGGCGGAACGTCTTGCGTTTCCGGGAAGATTTTCCCGATGCCAGGATAATCCTTCTGGAGAAAAACTACCGTTCAACGCAGAGCATTTTGGATGCAGCGCAGAGCATAATATCTCACAACCCTCATCGCACGCCCAAAAAACTTTACACCGAAAGAGGTAAAGGCCTTCCCATAATCCTCTACGAGGCCTACGATGAGGCTGAGGAAGGAGAATTTGTAGTGCGGGAGATAAAACGTCTCATTGCAAAGAAGCTTTACAACCTCGGCGACTTTGCCGTAATGTATCGGACTAACGCTCAATCCCGGATTGTAGAAGAGGCTTTCGTCCGCCACAACATGCCTTACAAGCTTGTGGGCGCGATCCGCTTCTACGAGCGGAAGGAGATAAAAGATGTGCTGGCTTACCTCCGCCTTATCCTTAACCCCTTGGATGATATAAGCTTCCAGCGAGTAATAAACGTCCCGCCGAGGGGGATTGGCCCTCAAACAGTGAAAACCCTTCAGAACATAGCCTTCGCCAGAGCCCTTCACCTTTACGAAGTCTTGAAGCTTGTCCGGGATGACCCCAGGCACTTGGGCTTTTCACCTCAGGTTTCCAGAGCCCTGATAGCTTTCCTGGAGCTTCTGGAAGATTTATCCAGAGCTGCCGATGAAATGGATATCCTCAGGTTACTGGATTACACGCTGGAGAGAACCGGATACGGCGAGTACCTTCAGGATGGCTCGCAGGAGGGCCAGGAGCGATGGGAAAACGTTCAGGAGCTACGCAGGGCAGCTGAGGAGTATGCCTCTTTTCCTCCACGCGAGGGGCTTTCGGCTTTTCTTGAAGGGGTAACGCTTATCTCGGATGTGGATAATCTGGAGGAAAAGACGGAGGTTCCAGTTCTTCTCACCCTTCACATGGCCAAAGGGCTCGAATTCCCGGTGGTTTTCATAATCGGTATGGAAGAGGGCCTTTTCCCCCATATTCGTTCCTACGGTGATGTAGAGGAGATGATGGAGGAGCGAAGGCTCTGTTATGTAGGGATAACCAGGGCCATGGATAGAGTTTACCTTGTCTACACATTTCGTCGTTCCCCATACCGGGGCTCTTCTCCTTCGGAACCTTCCCGTTTTATCCAGGAGATTCCCTCATATCTTTTACGCTATTACAGCGAAGATTTAGAGCTGGAAGAGAAAAAAGAGGCACCTTCTCTTGTCTTTTCCCCTACTTTTAAACTTGGAGCCAAAGTTCGCCATCCGTTATTCGGAGAGGGAGTTGTGGTGGAGAGTGTGGTGAAGGATGGTGAAGAGGAGGTGACGGTGGCTTTTCCAGGCAAGGGCCTGAAGCGTTTTCTGGTGAGGATAGCTAAACTTGAACTTATATCTGAATAAAAGTTTTTTGGGGCACCCCCAAACCCCCCGGGATGAGGGCTTCGCCCCCTGGACCTCCCCAATTTTCCCCGTCCTCGTGGGCTGAGGGTTTGCCATGGTTTTGGGTCCCACTCGTGGGCAGGATGCAAAGGGTGGCTGATGGCTCCCTCTTAGAGGTTTTTGGGGGACATCCCCAAACCCCCGAGATGGGGGCTCCGCCCCCTGGACCCTCCAGATTTTTCCTCACTCTCGCGATTACTGTGCTGGCGTTGGATTGCTTTGCTCTGTTTGAGATCGGAGGCTCTCTCAGGCTATTTTCTTCCCCACCGTAAGGATGTAAATTACAGCTTCTCTTTTGCCGTCTATCCCTATCAGGCTATTCACAGGGTCATCCAGAAAGGCACCGATAGCGCATGCCCCCAGGCCCATAGCCGTAGCTCCAAGGTATATGTTTTGCCCAATATGACCACCTTCCAAGAGGATATACCGGTAGGCCCTCTCTCTATATTTCCAGCGGATTCGCTGAAACATTGCCGTGAGGATAAAGGTTACGGCCGCAGTCCCTGGCATCTCCTGTCCCAAACAATAGTTGACCATCTCTTGCCTGAAGTCCCCTTCTTTCAAAAGTTCAAGAGTGTGGGCCCGAACGTTGTAATGGTAAATTCCCGGCTTTAACCCCTCCACCCGGTTGATCACCAGGTAAATCTCAATAGGGTAAAGAGCCCCCGCCGAAGGAGCCGTCCTGAAACCGATGCCGTAACGCCACAGCGTTATCCCATCCGTCAGATGGAGGAGGAGGGAAAGCTCCTGCAGGGAAAGGGGTTCCCGGGAATAGTCCCTGATGGAACGCCTCTTCTCCAGCGCTTCTTCTACACTCATCTTCCCTATGGGTACAGGTTTGGGCAGGGGAATGGTGGGGGCATTCGGGTATTCCTTGAAGGGCGAGACAGGCTCCCCCCACTGGATCAAGTGGCCTATAAGGCTCCTGAACCCGGGTTTGCTCCACTGGTGGTAAAATTCGCCCACGTCGGTATAAGGTCCAATCTCAGGATCTCGCCGGGGCCAGAAGAAGCCCACCATAAATCCTCCTAACGCTGTGGCAAAAGCAGTGAAAAAGACACGGCGGGAAGGCTTTTCTAAAGAAGGAGCAGGGCGTGGCTTTTCCAGACGAATGGAAGGTAAACCCTGAAAATAAGATAAGAGGGCCTTGCGGTTAAGCCAGACATGGACAGCGGCGATGAAGGTTACGATAAGGCCTCCATACCGGTGATATACCGAACGGTTAAGGTCAAGGGCTTCAGCCCAGAGGCCTGTGATGAAAAGGTAAATTCCACCCACCAGAAGGGAAAAACTCACCAGGGCTCGTAAAGCTTTCATACGTCTTAACTCCTCAGATTAACAGGAAATTGTTTGAAAAGGTGGGGATAGGTTGTCCGGATTCTCTCCACCCCTTCTGTTTCAGGGGCTACCAAGGGTTTCAATAGCAAGGCACAGTGTCGTTCTTTTGCTCACATACCCCAGGCCTTAGGGTTTTGAGTTCCACTCGAGGACAGATTGCAGTTCGCTATTTGTCCCGGTTTACCTGACGCTAGATAAGTTGCCGGGTGTGGCGTTGCTATGCTCCTGTAAACCCTGGTCTACTCTCTCATCACTCCTACTCTGACATTGCGGAAACGAGCTGGAGCTGTACCGTGACCAACATGAGCTATCTGGAGAGGCTCACCCTTGCCACAGTTCGGAGTACCCCAAACTTTCCAGTATTTGGCGTTGCAGATGGCGTCGCAGCTCTGCCAGAATTGAGGGGTTATACCAGTGTAGGTGGCGTTCTTCAGAAGCTTTCCCAGTTTGCCCTTCTTTATTTCGTAGGCTACTTCCGTTCCAAATTGGAAATTGAGGCGTCGGTCGTCAATGCTCCAGGATTTGTTGGTCTCCATGTAAATGCCCTCTTCAGTATCCGCAATCAGATCTTCCAGATCCCATTCCCCTGGCTCTAGATTAATATTGGTCATCCTGATGAGGGGAATCCGATTCCAGCCATCAGCTCTCATACAACCGTTGGACCTGAGGCCAAGGCGGTGGGCAGTTTCTCGGCTCATAAGGTAACCGGTGAAAATCCCATCTTTTACCAGATATGTGCGTTGAGCCGGAATACCTTCGTCATCATAACCGAAGGTCCCCAGAGCTCCCGGGATGGTGGCATCAGCTGTGAGGTTTACGATTTCTGAGCCGTAGCGGAATTTCCCCAGCTTTTCGGTAGTGAGGAAACTGGTGCCCGCAAAGGAAGCCTCAGTGCCAAAGACGCGGTCCAGCTCGGTGGGATGACCGCAGGATTCGTGGACCTGTAATGCAAGCTGGGCTCCTCCTATAATTACAGTGGTAACGGTAGAAGGGCACTGGGGAGCATAGAGGAGCTGGGCAGCTTCCTCCCCAATACGAGCGGCATTTTCCACCAGTTCCATTTCTTCAATAAATTCCCAGCCCGCTGTCCCTTGGTGGCGACCAAAGGAGTTGGGATATGAGCGTTTCTGCACATCTTCAGGGCTCACGGCTGTGGCCTCCAGCCCTCCGCCGCTCTCCACGATTTCCTGCTCTATGTAACTCCCTTCGGTGCTGGCAAAGATTTTGAATTCTCTTATAAACCCAAGGCTCCCTCTGGCTACTTTGACCTCCTTCGTCCGGCGCATTTCAGCATCGGCAGCCAGAAGAAGTTCAATCTTTTTCTCCAAGGGAATGGAGAAAGGGTCAATCTTAACCGGGGTTTTGTATTGACCAACGTGAACTTCGGGTGGGCCTATGTCCACATCCTCAAGCTTGGTGAGGGCGCTGGCTCTGGCAATTGCCACAGCCATGGCTGCTACTTTGTCCACCTCCTCAGGGGTGAGGACGGAAGAACTGGCGAACCCCCACGCCCCATCGGCTATTACTCTTACTCCGAAACCGAAGCTTTCTTCGTTGGAGATAGCCTCTACCACGCCATTTTTGACGTTTATACTCTGCTCAATTCGGTGGACGATGCGGATATCAGCGTAAGAGGCTCCTTTCAGTTTAGCGGTTTCCAGAGCGCGCATGGCTAATTCTTTCATTCCCTTTCCTCCGAACTGGATTTAAACCCAGGCCTCATCGTTGGCATGGATAAATCGCCTTATCCTCTCAAGGCGAGTTAGTTCCCCCGAAGCTAAATATAAGGATAAAGGACCTTTGGGGGTTTGGCAAGTGAGTTTAAGGGCCGGAAAGGAGCGGAGGCCAAAGAAAAGGCGACCCCCCTCTATTTTCCTGACATCTTCGGGCCAGAAGAAAAAATACCACATCCCTACCTCGCTCCTGGGCCAGAAAGGGGAAGGAGGAACATAGGCCATTATCGCCTTCTCTCCGGTCTCAAACCCCTCAAAGGCCGCCGCCAGGTCCACAAAGTACCCCCGCTTTTTTTCAACCTCAAAGGGTCCAGAGGCTCGCACAAACACTTTCTCCTCGGGCTTGAGGGGAGGAACCTTTTCTGAAGGCAATTGCTCCGGTTTGAAGTATAAAAATCCCGAACGGTAAGCCCAGAGGCTGGTCAGGGCAAAACAAATTCCCACCGCCAGAAAAAGGGGGGAAACAGTTACCCCGGCTGTTACCATGGTTACCAGAAAAATTGCGCCAAAAGGTACCCACCCCAGGCGGCGACGCCAGAGGTTGTAGAAGAGCCATAATATACACCCTTTAACCATCAGGTTCCATTAAAGTTCAGGCCCCTTTTCACTTCGTAAAGAATTTCCAGAGGGCTCTGAGGCCAAGGAATCCAAGGACCAATGCCCCCAGCACCACTGAGAGAGCAACCGGATCGGGAGCAGAAAATACCACTCTGCCATCACCGTATTCCTTGAAGAGCTTGCCCCATGGGGTTTCCAGCGCCGATTTTACCCTCTTGTGACCTATGATGGGGTACCAGAAGACGTCGTAATAGAAACGAGAGGCTATGTAGGACCAGGGCACGAGGGGTGACCGCAAGAGGATGTTCTCAAAGGGCTTGAGAGGGCCGTGGTAAATCATCTTCTGGCCTCTGGAGGCAAAGGTGTCTTCTTGCTTGAAGCCCCAGTTCTGCGATAGAACCCAATCCCTATCCTCCCCCACAATTTCAATCTGGTCAGGGTCGCCAATGCCGAGCCCTTTCTCATGAGCTATGCGGATGAAAGGGATGCTCATGGGGTCAAAACCCTGCATTCTCGCTGATATGGCATCTATGGCTACCTGGTCGGCGCTGGCTAAAATTACATTTTTAACATGCCAGCGCATTGCCCTGGGCCCAGCCCCATCCCCGGCAAAAGTGCCATCCATCACAGCAAATATCCCCGAGTGTATCTCTTGTTGAATGGTGAGGAGGTCCACCAGGGTCTCATGGATTACGGCATGGGTCCAGTGCCTCTTTTCGCTCAAAAGTCCGCCAAAAGCGTTTTTCATGGCTCCGGTTATGGTGGTAAAGACATGGGTTTTAACCGTGGGCAGGTGGATTATGTTTTTGCCTATGAAAGGTTCAGGGATGTGGATGCCTTCAGGGTAGATTTTATGGAGGACCAGAAGCTCGTGCCTGGGTTCGTAGCGAACCCAGCGGATATGGGGCTCGTAAAGGTGAATGCTGGGGATTAAGTATTTATCGCAAACGTATTTGTGTTTGTTGTTGCGCTCACCAATGTAAGCATCCACTACCACGGTGCGGTTGTGAGCACCCCATATCCTGGTGTACCCATCTTCCAGAAGGGTGCGGATAACCCCTTCCAGTTGCCACGGGGCTGTGGAGCAGGCCGGATACCAGGTTTGCCATGAAATGTTTATTTTAAGGATGGTTTCCCGGTCTTTTGGTAGGGCCTTTTCATATTCGGCCAGTTTCATTAACCGTTTGTAATCATCAAGGACTGTCTCAGGGGTTGTGCGCAGGACTGCCACTTTGCCTTTACCGGGATAGTCTCCGAAGGCCATCTTCCCCCTCCTCATCCGAGAAGATGCTTATGGGCCATGACAAAACGCCTTATGGAACGGTCGTAAGTTTTTTCCACCTCCGGCGGGAAAAAGCATCCAGGAAGCTCCCCTCTGCGCCGGTGGTAGGCCATGCATTCGCAGCAAATGCCCTTCTTATCGCAAGGTTCATAGGTGCAGGTGCAGATTTTAAGGTTTCTTTCCTTTTTGCATTCCATGGTTCAATTACCTCCTTATGGATTGAGCCCAGCGCTTTTGGCCCAATCGGGGGTATGCTAGGGATGAGAACCCCGGGCCCCGTAAAAATAAAGGCGAAGCCCCTTTTTCTAATTAAGGGAAAGGGCTTCGCCTCTTTCACTCTCTTTCTCCAGCCGCAGGGTTAGAGTTTACACTATTATCTTCTTTTTCAAGCCGTATTCATGCTGGAGGGCAGCCTGGGCCGCCGCAAGCCTCGCTATGGGGACACGGAACGGAGAGCAGGAGACGTAGTTCAGACCTATGATATGGCAGAACTCTATGGAAGCTGGGTCACCACCGTGCTCCCCGCAGATCCCGATTTCAATATCGGGCCGGACCTGGCGAGCCTCTTCCACGCATATCCTCATAACCCTCCCCACTCCTTCGCGGTCCAGGGTCTGGAAGGGGTTGGCCGGCACTATGCCTTTTTCCATATAAGCCAGGAGGAATTTCCCTTCGGCATCGTCCCTTGATATCCCGTAGACAGTTTGGGTCAGGTCATTGGTGCCGAAGGAGAAGAACTCAGCATAGCGGGCGAACTCGGCAGCGGTAAGGGCAGCCCTGGGTATTTCAATCATGGTTCCAAACTTGTAATGGACGGTGACCCCCTGCTCCTCCATAACTTTGCGGGCAGTTTCGTCCACAAGCTCTTTGAGGACCTTAAGCTCGTTGGCGTTGGCGGTGACGGGGATCATGATTTCGGGGTAAACCCTGAGCCCCTCTTTGGTGAGCTCGCAGGCAGCCTCCATTATGGCCCTGACCTGCATCCTGTTGATTTCGGGCCAGAGAACTCCCAGGCGGACTCCCCGGAGACCCAGCATTGGGTTGGCCTCCCGCATGGCTGCTACTTTCCGCAAAAGGCTTTCTTTCTCAGCAAGGCGAGCTTTAAGTTCTGGTTTGTCCTTCTCGTATTCAAGGCGAACCTTTAGTTCCGTTACCTCAGCCACGAGCTCCTCATACTTGGGCAGGAACTCATGCAATGGTGGGTCTATAAGGCGGATGATAACCGGGAGGCCTTCCATTACCCTGAAAATGCCTTTGAAGTCTTCTTTCTGTATTGGCATGAGTTTATCCAAGGCCGCCTGGCGCTCTTCCAGAGTCTCAGCCAGGATCATCTGGTGGACAAGGGGGAGCCGATCTGGCTCAAAGAACATGTGCTCGGTGCGGCACAGGCCAATCCCTTCCGCTCCAAAATCACGAGCCTGCTTGGCATCCCTTGGGTAATCGGCGTTAGCCCAAACGCCAAGGCGTCTCACCTCATCGGCCCAGGAAAGGATAGTAAGGAGCTCCTCTTCTTCCTCAAGTTTAGGTTCAATGGTAAGGATTGCTCCCTCAAAGACCTCACCGGTGGAACCATCAATGGAGATTATATCCCCCTCCCTTATTGTTCGGCCATTGACCGTAAAGAGGCGGCGGCTGAGGTCAATGTTAATGGCCTCGCACCCAGCAACGCAAGGCTTACCAAGGCCCCTGGCCACCACAGCAGCGTGGGAAGTAGCTCCCCCGTGCTGGGTAAGGATGCCCTTGGCCACCAGCATCCCATGGACATCATCGGGAGAAGTTTCAGGGCGCACCAGGATAACGCTTTCCCCTTTCTTGCCCAGCTCTTCAGCGAGGTCTGCGTCAAAGACGGCTATACCTGTAGCAGCACCGGGGGAAGCATTCAGCCCTTTAGCCAGGAAGCGCCCTTTTGCTCTCGCTTCTTCCTTGGCTTTCTCGTCAAAACGCGGATGGAGAAGCTGATCCGCCTGCTCTGGCGTTACCCTCATTATGGCTTCTTCTTTGGAGATTATCCCTTCCTTTACCATATCCACCGCTATCTTGACAGCGGCCTTGGCTGTGCGCTTCCCCGCCCTGGTCTGGAGCATCCAGAGCTTCCCTCGTTCTACAGTGAATTCCACATCCTGCATGTCTTTGTAATGGTGCTCCAGAAGCTCCGCGACCTTAACCAGTTGCTCGTAAATTTCGGGCATCGTCTCTTTGAGCTCTTCAATCTTGTAGGGAGTGCGGATGCCGGCCACTACATCTTCGCCTTGAGCATTGGTGAGGTATTCTCCCCACAGAACTTTTTCACCAGTGGCGGGGTCGCGGGTAAAAGCTACCCCTGTTCCTGAATCATCCCCCATGTTGCCAAAGACCATGGTGACAATGTTAACAGCCGTTCCCCAATCGTGGGGGATTCCGTAGAAATTGCGGTAATCAACAGCCCTCTTACCAAACCATGACTCAAAAACGGCTGCAATGGCTTTGCGCAGCTGCTCGTATGGATCGGAGGGGAAATCTTCACCGATGTGCTCTTTGTAGATGCGCTTGAACTCAGCCACTACCTCCTTCAGAGCTTCAGTGTTAAGATCGGTATCTTTATGAGCGCCGTATTTCTCCTTAATCCTCTCAAAAGCCTCATCAAATTTCTCCCCCGGCACCTTCATAACAATACGGCCAAACATCTGGATGAAACGGCGGTAAGCATCGTAAGCGAAGCGCTCGTTCTGGGTCAGTGCGGCCAGGCCTTTGAGGGTTTCCTCGTTCAGGCCGAGGTTGAGCACGGTGTCCATCATTCCGGGCATGGATACTTTGGCGCCGGAACGCACAGAAACCAGAAGGGGATTGGAGGGGTCGCCGAACTTTTTCCCGGTTTCCTCTTCAATTTTCCGCAGAGCTTCAAGGGTTTGCTCCCACATCCCTTCGGGAAACTTCCCCCCATTCTTGAAGTACTCGTTACAGGCTTCGGTGGTGATGGTAAAGCCGGGAGGGACCGGGAGGCCTACCTTTGTCATTTCTGCAAGGCCAGCCCCTTTACCACCCAGAAGGTCGCGCATGGATTCGCCGCCTTCTGTGAACATATAAACCCATTTCTTCGCCATGGCTCTTCACCTCCTCAAAACGGTGTTAAAAATATGAGGTCAAGCCTGCAGGAGGCAAGACCCCATTGTCTTTTTACCCTGTACTAAGGGGAAAGCTTTAAAGCTTCCGGGAAGGCCTAACTTTTATTCGGGCCCCCAGACTCGCAGGGGACCTGGAAGTCGGGCTTTTTTTCTGGCTTTGCCGGTCACGAGCTCGGGCTTCTTCTGCCGTCCATCCCTCTAAAACTGCCTGTCGCGAGAGCTTTATCCTCCCGTCTTTATCAATATCTATGACCATGACCATTATTTCCTGCCCTTCCTTTACCACATCCTCAACCCTTGTAACTCGCCGATCAGAAAGCTGGGATTTGTGGAGCAGGCCTTCTTTGCCCGGAAGGATTTCCACGAAAGCTCCAAAGTCCGTAATCCTCACCACTTTCCCCATATATATTTTACCAACTTCCGCTTCCTCCGTTAAGCTCCTTATGAGCTGGATGGCCTTTTCAACGCCTGCTCCATCAGCCCCAGCTACGTAAATAGTCCCATCATCCTCTATGTCGATCTTGGTCCCGGTTTCTTCAATGATATGGCGGATTGTGCGTCCTCCGGACCCTATCACAAGGCCGATCTTTTCTGGCTCAATCTTTATCACCCCCACTTTGGGAGCGTAAGGCGATATGTGCGGTCTGGGTTTATCAATAACCGAGAGCATTTTCTCCAGGATGAAGAGGCGAGCTTCCTTCGCCTGAGCCAGAGCTTCCGTCAGTATTTCGTAAGATATTCCGGATATTTTAATGTCCATCTGGAGGGCCGTTATACCTCTGGCTGTTCCGGCCACTTTGAAGTCCATATCTCCCAGGTGGTCTTCCATGCCCTGGATATCAGTAAGGATGGCGTAGCGGTTGTCTTCCTTTATGAGGCCCATAGCCACCCCCGCCACCGGTGCCTTTATGGGCACCCCTGCATCCATAAGGGCCAGAGTTGAACCGCAAACCGAAGCCATAGAGGTGGAGCCGTTGGAAGAAAGAACTTCTGAGACAAGCCGGATAGTATAGGGGAATTCCTCCTCCGAAGGAATTACTGGAGCCAAAGCTCTTTCAGCCAGAGCCCCATGCCCGATTTCTCGCCGGCTGGGGGCTTTTATAGGTTTGGCTTCTCCAGTGGAGTAAGGTGGAAAGTTGTAGTGATGGATAAAGCGCTTTGTTTCTTCAGCCACGATGCTATCCGTTATCTGCTCATCACTGTGGGTTCCCAAGGTAGCGATGCTCAGAACTTGGGTTTCGCCTCTGGTAAAGAGGCCAGAACCATGGGTTCTTGGAAGAAGCCCCACCTCGCACGTTATGGGCCTTATCTCCTTAAGGCCCCGGCCATCGGGGCGGATTCCTTCATCAAGAATCCGCTTCCGAACGATTCCTTTCAATACCTGGAAGAAAGCCTCCTTTATGTCTTGAGGGGAGTGTTCCTGGCTCAGCTCTGCTATCAACTGTTCCAGGATGGCATCCAGGGCCTCGTTTCTTTCGGCTTTTATGAGGTTCTGGTTCAGAATTTCCCTTATGGGCCCTTCGGCCCTTTCAGCCACGGCCTGGAGAGTCGCCTCGGGAAGCTGGTACAGTGGGGGTTGCATCTTAGGCTTTCCCACCTTTTCAGCCATTTCTTTCTGGACCTGGATGAAGGCCTGGAGGGCCTGGTGGCCAATTTTTATAGCCTCCAGGATTATCTCCTCCGGAACCTCTGAAGCCCCAGCTTCTACCATAAGGACAGCCTCTTCAGTTCCGGCGACCTTTATATCTATAAGGCTGCGCTCCATCTGGGAAGTGGTCGGATTTATCACGAATTGCCCATCAATGTAGCCTACTTTTACAGCACCGATAGGTCCATTGAAAGGTATATCGGAAATGGTTAGAGCAGCTGATGCTCCCACCATAGCGGGTATGTCAATGGAGTGCTCCCCATCGGAGGAGAGAGCTGTTATCACGATATGCACCTCGTTCCTCATCCCTGCAGGGAAGAGGGGCCTTATGGGGCGATCTACCAGGCGACACAGAAGTATGGCCGCATCGCTTGGACGCCCCTCTCGGCGGAAGAAGCTTCCGGGGATTCTTCCTGCAGCGTAAAGGCGTTCTTCAAAGTCCACTGTGAGGGGGAAGAAATCCACATCTTCTCTTGGCTCTTTTGAGGCAGTAGCTGTGGCTAAAACGATGGTATCGCCCCACCGAACCGTCACTGCTCCGCCAGCCTGAAAAGCCAGCTTTCCCGTCTCAATGATAAATTCCTGATCAGCTACCTGAACTTTAAACGTACTACTCATATTGAACCTCCTGAACCTATCCTCAGGCGAGGCCAGGTTCGGAGGCCAGGGACTGGAGGGCAGATCCCTGTAGTCGGGAACAGAGCCCTGCCTTCCAATTCCTGCACCCCTCTTTCCTGACCTCGCCTTTTGAAATTTTAGTGGCGCAAGCCGAGCCTTTCTATAAGCTTACGGTAGCGCTTGTAATCCTTTTCCTGAAGGTAATTGAGAAACCGCCTCCTTTTGCCCACCAGCTTCAAAAGCCCCCTTCGGGAATGCTCATCGTGTTTGTGAACTGAAAGATGCTGGACAAGCTTGTTTATTCGTTCCGTAAGAAGGGCTATTTGCACCTCTGGTGAACCCGTATCTTCAGGGTGAAGCCGGAATTTTTCAATTATCTCCTGCTTTTTAGTTTTATCCAGCGGCACTTTCTTCCCACCTCCTCCTAAAATTAAGGCGGCCAAAACCGGCCACCCATAGTTTTGTCAATAACATTGTATCATAATCAATTCAAATGTGCAAACCAGGACAACCGTCAGTGCAAGAGCTGGGGGCGATTGCGCCCCCGGGAAAGGGGTTGTATAATTTAAAAAAGTCAAGCGAGGAAGCTTGTCTTGGAAAAAACCAAAGGAGGAAAGCCATGAAGGCTGTAAAGGAAAAGTCCTGGTGTCCATCGGTGCAGGAGATGCTGCGCCTGGCGGAGAAACTGGACATTGAAACCGTCTGGTGCCGCTACGAAGCTCAGCTTCCCCAGTGTGGCTTTGGAGAGCTGGGAACCTGTTGCCACAACTGCCTGCAAGGCCCCTGTCGCATTGACCCCTTCGGCGAAGGCCCTCAGAAAGGGGTGTGCGGTGCCAACGCCGATACCATCGTAGCCCGGAACCTTGCCCGTGCCATTGCCGCTGGCACATCTGCCCACTCCGGGCACGCCAAGCACCTCGCCCATACCCTCTTAGCCTGGGCCGAAGGCAAAGCTCCAGATTACCCGGTAAAGGATGAAGCCAAACTAAAGGCTGTAGCCACCCGCCTTGGTATACCAGTAGATGGAAAAGACGTCCAGGAACTGGCTAAAGAGGTAGCTGAAGCTGCCCTGCTGGAGTTCTCCGAAAAAGCAACACCTCTTGCCTGGGTCGCCACAACCGTAACCAGGGGAAGGGTGGAAAAGGCTATTCAATACAACGTGGTGCCCACCGGCATTGACAGCGTTGTCTCCGAAGTGCTGCACCGCACCTCTTATGGTGTGGATGCCGACCCGGTAAACATCCTCTTCGGCGGGGTGAAATGCGCCCTGGCTGACTTCGCTGGCTGCCACATGGCTACTGACCTTGCAGATATACTCTTTGGCACCCCTAAGCCCGTGGTGACCACTGCCAATATGGGAGTCCTTAAGCCCGATGCTGTCAATGTGGCTCTGCATGGCCATAACCCCCTCCTCTCCGACCTCATCGTTCAGGTTGCTCCTGAGATGGAGTCAGAGGCCAGGGCTGCCGGAGCCAGCGGCATAAACCTGATGGGTATCTGTTGCACCGGCAACGAAGTCCTTATGCGTCACGGTATCCCACCCGTTACCCACTCCGTCAGCCAGGAGATGGTCATTATGACCGGTGCCCTGGACGCTATGGTGGTGGATTATCAGTGCGTCATGCCCTCCCTGGCCACCATGGCCGAATGCTTCCACACCAAACTCATAACCACTATGCCCATAGCCAAGGTTCCGGGTGCTACTCACATTGAATTCAAAGAAGAAGAAGCACGGGAAAGAGCCAGAGAAATTCTTCGCCTGGCGATAGAGGCCTTCAAGAAGCGTGATCCGGCCAAGGTCCACATCCCCAATTACGTCCACAAAGCCTACGCTGGTTTCTCCACGGAGGCCATAATTGAAGCCCTGGCCCAGGTCAACAAAGAAGACCCCCTCAAGCCTCTTATTGACAACATAGTCGCCGGAAACATCCTGGGAGTCTGCCTCTTTGCCGGATGCAACAACGTCAAAATTCCTCAGGATTCGGCTTTCTTGACTGTAGCCAAGGAGCTGGCTCGCAACAACGTGTTCCTGCTGGCCAGTGGCTGTGCGGCTGGCGCTTTCGCCCGTCACGGCCTCCTTACGCCTGAGGCTACCGAAGAATACGCTGGCGATGGACTCAAGGCTGTGCTTACAGCCATAGGCAAGGCTGTCGGGCTGGGTGGCCCTCTTCCCCTCATCCTGCACATAGGCTCATGCGTGGACAACTCCCGCGCCGCTGATATAGCTGTGGCTGTGGCCAATAGACTGGGCGTGGACATAGACAAATTGCCTGTCGTAGCCAGCGCACCCGAAGCCACAACCGAAAAAGCCATAGCTATAGGAACCTGGGCGGTGACAGCAGGGCTTCCCACTCATGTGGGCTTTGTCCCACCCGTCCTCGGAAGCCCATTGGTCAGCCGGATCCTCACCCAGGATATAAAAGGCATCTTCGGCGGCTATTTCATTGTGGAGACTGACCCCAGTAAAGCTGCGGAGAAACTCCTGGAAGCCATCCGTGAGCGGCGGAAGGGGCTGGGGCTCTGAGGAGGTGACCCATGAAAGAGATATTCGTCCGGCTGGACCGATGCGTCGGATGCCTTTCCTGTGAGCTGGCCTGCGCTGTAGAGCATTCCCGTTCCAAAAATCTATTCCAGGCTATCTCCGAATCCCCCCGCCCCCGCCGCAGGCTTTATGTAGAATACGTATTAGCCCGCAAGATGCCTTTCCTCTGCCGCCACTGCGAGGATGCCCCCTGTGTGCGAGCCTGCCGCACGGGTGCTCTTGTCCAGGACCCCATCACCCGCATTGTAACTCATACCCCTGATAAATGTATCGGATGCTGGATGTGCACCATGGTTTGCCCCTATGGGGTTATCGGGCGGGAGTGGGAACGCCGGATTGCCATAAAATGTGACCGCTGTCCGGATCGAGATATCCCCGCTTGTGTGGAAGCTTGCCCTACTCGCGCCCTGGTCTTCATGGAAGAGGAAGAATTTGCCCGCCTGACCCGCCTGGAAGCAGCGGAGGAGGTGGCCCGCAGCTATAGGGTGGTTTAGGTGTGCCTCAATAAAAGGAGCATAATGTGAATAATAAATTGCGATGGGTGGGGGTTACCACTGGAGTGGTTTGTGTTTTGTCGTTAGCCTGTAAGCCAGAGCCAACCCCCACACTTTCAGTGCTTCCAAAGGTTACCTGTACTCCGCCCATCTGTCCGGAGGGGCGGGTGCTATCGTGCCCTGATGTTTTAACTCCAACCCCCTCACCGCTGCTTGAAGCTACCCCACTCATCCGTGAGGCTACAACGAGAGCGTCGGCAGTGGACTGCACCTTTGATGCCCGCTGGGTTGCTGATGTGACCGTCCCGGATGGTGCTGTTTTTGCCCCTGGCACTCCATTCATTAAAACCTGGCGCGTTCGTAACACTGGAACTTGCGCCTGGGAACCTGGCACTCAACTGGTCTTTGTCTCCGGTGATCCGATGGGTGGGCCAGGGATGGTAAATGCGCCAGCGCTGCCCCCAGGCGCTCAAACTGATGTAAGTGTGAGCCTGATTGCCCCATCCACACCAGGCACCTACCAGGGCAATTACCAGTTCCGGGCTCCGGACGGCACCCACTTTGGGCCCCTTATCCGGGTGAAAATCGTGGTCCTGGGGACCCCTGTGGCCCAGGTGTGTACCCCGCCTCTTTGTCCTCCCGGGAGCATTCTGATATGCCCAACCCCGGGAGGATGCCCGGGGGATTGCGGAGCGGTCTGCGCGACACCCACCGTCCCACCATCTGGACTGGCTATCCTCTCTTTCAAGGCGAATGTGGCAACCCCGTCTCCCGAAACGCAGCGGGTGACTTTCCACTGGCAGACCAGAGGTGCAACCGAGGCTTTTATCTATGCAGCTGATTGCTTGCGTTTTATGTCGCGCTGGGAGGTCAGCCCACCGGAAGAAGGCTGGCTCACTCTGGACAACTACTGGCCAGCCTGTCGGAACCCTGAATTCACGTTCCTGGCGTTAGATGTTGCGGGCCATAGAGCCTCCATCTCTGTCATTGTGCCTGCTTCCTGCCGCTATTCTTACTTCTTCCCCACCGACCGGCGAGAATGTCCGAACTATCCGCCCCGGACTACCTGGGCTGCGGAGCAGCCTTTTGAGCATGGATTTATGATTTGGTTGCAGGAAGTGCCCTGTGGGGACCAGATGCGAAGCGAAATCATCGTCTTTAGGAACGATGGCCGGTACTGGGTTTACCGGGACACTTTTATGGAGGGCGAGCCGGAGAGCGACCCGACCATTGTCCCACCTCCAGGGCTTTACCAGCCCATTCGTGGCTTTGGCAAGCTGTGGCGCACTGAGCCTTTTGTCCGGGAGGCTCTGGGCTGGGCGACAGCTCCGGAGCAGGGGTTTTACACGCTTTATCAGGAGCACTTTGTCTATGTTCTAGGTGGAGGTAAACTCTTTCTGCGCCGGCTAGACGGAAAGGTAGTTCTCCTAAAAGCCTGGGATGTGAGGGGATTCAGTGGATATTGGGAAGAATTACCGTGAAGGATTTGCAGTTTGTCTCAGCCTCTCATATGGAGAAGAAATCTGGCAGGGGTAATTTGAGGGTCGGAATACGTCCTGGGGCTGTTGCGCTCTGGCGTCCATGGAAAGCCGCACTGGCCCATGCGGCATTTTATTACTGGTTCGGCATCGCCGACCGATATGCTATCTTCCTGTATGGGCACTACGGCGCCGGACCCTTTGACGCTACAACCTTGAGCCCGGTACCGGATGACTGGGTTGGTAGCCTCTGGCGCAGTGTGGTTTTTTACAGGATTGCCAACTGGTTCGTCGCGCGCCTGGCCGGAGCGTTTTACTGCCGGTACATAGTGCCGGAGTGGTGGAGGGTGTGGCTCTTTTTTCTGCTTCCGCTGGCAGTTGCTTTGCCCTGGCTGATGACCACCATCAACCGGCCCACAATGCTGCTTTCCGTCGCCCTGACCACTACGGCCATTGCTCTGGGCATCTTTGCCCTTGCTCCGGGCCGGCTGGTCTTAGATAGCTCAGAGGCCTCCTACTCTGGCATTTGATAATGGGAGGTGAGAAGGCAGAAAATCTGTCTGCCATCCTTAAGACCGCAGGGAATTTAAGCAAAACCTTCGGAAAGGAGGGATGAGCTATGAAAAGGGGCATTCTGTTTGTTATCCTTTTACTCTTCGTAGCAGGGTTCTCTCTTTCCAGCTGCGCTCCGAAGAAGGAGCCTTCCCTTTTGGAGATCTATTCCATCATCAAAAAGAAGCAGTTTGTTGACCTGACCCATGCCTTCCACCCGGGTATACCTCACTGGCCTGGCTTTCCGGATGAAAGAAGAACGGTCCTTTACTGGTATGAAGAGGGTGTTGGTACTCTGGGAGCGGGCTTCTTCGCTGAGGAGTTCTGCCACGTCGGCCAGTGGGGGACCCACGTTGACCCGCCAGCTCACTTCCACAAGGGCCTCCGAACCGTGGACCAGATAGACGTTAAAGAGATGATCATGCCCTTGGTGGTAATTGACGTCCACGAGAAAGTGGCTCAGAACCCGGACTACACCATCACCATGGAAGACGTAAAAGCCTGGGAGAAAAAGTATGGCCCTATCCCCGAAGGAGCTTTCGTAGCCATGCGCACTGACTGGTCCAAACGCTGGCCAGATATGAAAGCCATGCGCAATGAGGATGCCCAGGGGATTGCCCACTACCCGGGCTGGAGCATGGAGGTCCTCAAATACCTGTTTGAGGAACGCAAAGTTACGGCCATCGGTCATGAGCCAACGGATACCGATCCGGGCATTGCCACCAGCAGAGGTGACTACTCCCTTGAGGCTTACGTCCTGAGCACCAACCGCTACCAGATTGAGCTCCTCACTAACTTGGACAAAGTGCCAGAATATGGGGCACTGGTGGTCGTGGCCTTCCCCAAGCCCAAGAACGGTTCCGGCTTCCCGGCCCGGGTCTTCGCTATACTCCCATAAATGTGAGGGGTAGCTCTTCCCGGAAACTGGGGGAAGCTACCCCTCCAAATTTCTTTCAAGGAGGAGCAAAAATGGCAGAAGAGAAAGCACTGCCGGCGCCTTTGAGCCCTTCGGAAGAAAGGCGCTGGGCTATGTGGGCTCACCTCAGCGTCCTTCTCAATATCATAACAGGCTCCGTAGGAGTCTTTGTCCCTCTGGTCATTTATCTAATCTATAAGGAACGCTCCCGTTACGTGGCTTTTCAGAGCTTACAGGCTTTTATCTTCCAGCTCTTAGCCTGGCTTGGAGCGGGAATTCTTGCCGGTATAGCCTGGGGTGTAACCATTGGCCTTGGAGTAATTCTTGTGGGCTGTCTGTGCTTGCCTATCGCTGTCCTCCTGAGCTTAATACCTCTTGGCGCTCTCGTTTATGGGGTTATCGGTGGAATACAGTGTAACCAGGGGCTTGATTTCCGGTACTGGTTCTTAGGAGACTGGCTCTGGAAGCAACTTGAAGGCCCTTGATTTATCTTTCAAGGGACAGAGGAGGGAGGGGAAAATGAAGGTAATACCAACAATTTGCCCCTACTGCGGTGCGGGTTGCCCGGTGGGCCTTAAGGTCTCCAATGGCAAAGCGGTAGGTATAGAATACATTACCGATCACCCCCTCACCCGGGGCTCCCTCTGCCCTAAAGGAAACGCGGTCCTGGAGATCCTCTACCATCCCGACCGCCTCCGGACCCCGTTGCTACGGGAAAATGGGGGCTGGAAAGAGATAGGCTGGGACGAAGCTCTGGATATGGTCGCCAGGCGAATCCTGGAAATCCGGGAAAGATACGGCCCCGATGCATTGGGATTCCTTTCCTCCGCTAAAGTCACTAATGAAGAAAATTACCTCTTCCAGAAGATGGCTCGCTTGCTGGGAACCAACAACGTGGACCATTGCGCCCGCCTTTGCCACGCCCCCTCTGTGGTAGGACTGAGAAAGGCCCTTGGCTCCGGCACCATGACCAACCCTATCCCTGACCTTGTCAATTCCCGTTGCGTATTCATTTCAGGCTCCAACTTCGCCGAAAACCACCCCATCGTATCCCGCTGGGTCTTAGAAGCCAAAGATCGCGGTGCCTATATCATTGTTGCCGACCCACGATACACTCCAACAGCCCAGCTGGCCGACCTTTACCTTCCCATCCGCCCTGGCACCGATATCGCGCTCCTCAATGGGATGATGGCGGTAATCCTGCGGGAAGGGCTTGCCAATCATCAGTTCATTGCCCAGAGGACAAAGGGTTTTGAAGCTCTGAGAGCTTTTCTGGAAGGATTCTCTCCCGAAAAAGCGGCCCAGATCACCGGCCTGAACCCTTCCGATATCGTTTCAGCTGCCAGAGCTTACGCGCGCTCCGAAGCTTCGGCCATAATTTACTGCATGGGTGTTACCCAGCACGCCACCGGCACCAACAACGTCTTTTCCTACGCCAACCTGGCTCTTATGTGCGGGCATGTAGGCCGCCCTGGCACCGGCCTTTTCCCCCTCCGAGGTCAGAACAACGTCCAGGGTGCTTCAGATATGGGAGCCCTCGCTCATTCCTTACCAGGCTATGTCCAACCGGGTGATGAAGAGGCCCGTCGGCGCTTTGCCCACCTGTGGGGGCGTGATGACCTGCCTTCCAGGCCCGGGCTCACGCTAGTGGAAATGATGGATGCAGCCCTGGAAGGCCGGATCAGAGCTATGTATATAATGGGCGAAAACCCGGTAGTCTCAGACCCCAAGGCGGGAGATACTGTAAAAGCCCTGGAGAAACTGGAATTCCTGGTGGTTCAGGACCTCTTCATGACCGAGACCGCTCAGATGGCTCACCTGGTCCTTCCTGTAGCCTGCTGGGCTGAGAAGGTCGGCTCCTACACCTCCACCGAACGCCGCGTCCAGTGGTCGGAAAAAGCGGTGGAACCTGAGGGTGTGCTTCCGGACCTAGAGATAATAGGGCTGGTGGGGAAGAAGATGGGGCTGTGGGATAAAGTTCCTTCCTTTGAAGAAGTGCTCAAAGAAATAAACGCGGCCATTCCCGCTTACAGAGGCATAACCCCGGAGCGCCTCAAATCCTCTCCCGAAGGTCTCTTCTGGCCCTGTCCAGACCCTTCCCATCCAGGGACCCCGATCCTGCACCAGGAAAAATTCCTGACGCCTGATGGGAGAGCCACCTTTTACCCGGTAGCTTATCAGCCTCCCAGGGAAGAGCCAGGCCCTGATTTCCCCCTTATGATGACTACTGGCCGCACCGTAATACATTATAATTCCGGAACCATGACCCGGCGCGTCTCCTCTCTCTCCCGCTATGCCCCAGCCCTCTGGGTAGAACTTAACCCTCACGATGCGGAAGAGCTCGGCCTTGCTGAAGGAGAAATAGTCCGTGTAAGCTCACCGCGAGGAGAAATTGAAGCCAGGGTAAAAGTGAGCGAGAAGATTATCCCAGGCCTTGTTTTCCTGCCTTTCCATTTCGCCGGAGTTAACTTCCTCACCCTGAAGGAACTGGACCCGGAGGCCCGTATTCCAGCCTATAAAGTGAGCGCATGTCGGATAGAGAAAGGAGGAGCGTAGGCCATGGGGTATGAAATCCTGGTTCGCCCTGAACGGTGTATATCCTGTTACGCCTGCGAAGTTGCCTGTGCTCGGGAACACGAAGGCCTCAGCTACATCCAGGTGATACCGCCGGGCGTCCCGATCTTTTGTCGCCATTGCCATAATGCCCCTTGCCTTGAAGTCTGCTACGCCGGTGCCCTTGAACAGAAAGATGGTGAGGTCTTCTTTTCCCGGGAAAAATGCACCGGCTGTGAGCTTTGTCTTCTGGCCTGTCCTTTCGGAGCTGTAAAACTTGATGGGAAGCGGGCCAGTAAGTGCGACCTGTGCTTCCACCGGCGTGAAGAAAGGCTCCTGCCCGCCTGTGTCCTGACATGCCCCTCCGGAGCCATAGTTTACTCCTGTGTTGCCGATTTCTCCTCCCAGAGACGGAGCATCGCCGGTCTGAGCTGGGCGGCGGGGTACGAGAGGAGGGTGAAATGAGAACGATTGAAGTGGCCGGGGAAAAGTGCATAGGATGCAGGGCCTGTTCCACGGTCTGCTCACCCCTTTACATCACTTTAACCGATGACGGGAACCGCAGGACAATCGTCTTCCCGCTTTCGTGTGAAGAAGACTGTGACCTCTGCCTTAAAGCCTGCCCCACCGGAGCCATAGCATTTGGGGAAGTCCCCAGGGCTCCTTTAACCCTGGAATTTGAACTCATCTCCTGTGCCCGATGTGGCAACCCCTTCGCCACAAAAGAAGAGCTGGCCTACGTCCTGCCCAGAATTTCCAGGGTTCTCGGAGGTGAGCCAGCCTGGGGGAACTTCTGCCCGGAGTGCAGGGGGAAAGAAAGCGCTTCAGGGTTAAGGGGTAAACAAAGCCTGTCTGGAAACCCCTAAAAGTTCAGGTCGCCGGACAATTTGCGGAATTGCCTGAACATTAGCGAGCTCAGAACCTTGATCTGGGCTGATAGGTTTTCTGTTCTATCCCCACAGGAGCGGCTGTGGCGCTGGCTGCCTGGCATATGTCCATCATGGATCCTGGCAAAAAGCCTTCTATTTCCGCCAGTGAAAGGCGGCCAACCTGGAAGCGTGACCCTCCTCTGAGTTTCAGAGCGCATCCAGCTATCAGGCTGAAATTAGTAGAAGCGCGAAAGGCTCCGGAGACTTGCTTTGGTCTGAAAGAGCCTCTTGTGGTAAAATTCTGCACCGCTATGGTGCGAATAATTGCTATCTGCATAGTTTTATTGCACATCCTATCTCCGATTTTGCCTCCTTCGCAGGCTTGGGGCGTAATCTTTTTTGCCCATCCTGGCCCTCTTCCAGGGCTTATCACTGGCATTTTTTACCTGACATTAGCCTTGCCTTTTGTGACCCCCAGGTTTTTGAAGGCAGTGGAGCCTCCATTGAACCGTGTCGCAGACCTTTTTCAAGGCAGAAAATTTCTACTGCGGATAATTCTAGTGGCTCTCAGTGGTCCACTCTTCTGGTTCTTCCGCATAAGGCACCTCAAATGGGGCGATGCTAAAATCTTTGTGGAAGCCATACCTCACCCTGAGTTTCGCCTTACCTACAATTGGCAAGCCCCTTTGGATGTCTTCCTTCACTCCAAAGCTTGGGAGTTCACCAACAAACTGTGGGGATGGGATGTGGCCACTGTTTATGGGGTTATAAGCGTGCTTTCGGGGGTGATTTTCCTCCAGATCCTCCTCAGTCTGGCTGAAGACACAGGCCGAAATCGCTCCGAAAAGGTCTTTATCTGGTCACTGGTTGCCACTGGCGGTTTCATGCAACTTTTCTTCGGCTACATTGAAAGCTACACCATAATCCCCACAGGAATACTGGCCTATCTCTGGCTCGGAATTCGCTTCCTTAGAGCTCAGACGGGCCTTTTCTGGCCGATCCTCTGCCTATCTCTTACCAATGCCTTTCACCCTTCCACCATAGTGCTCTGGCCTTCAGCCCTTATCCTGTTGCAGAGCCGCTCGTGGCGAGACCGATTCAAGTTTGCATTGATTCCGACCACCATAGCCCTCATGGTGGTAGCTCTCATGGAACACGGAAAACATGGAATAGAAGCCCTCCTGGGAGTAGACTTTCCGGGAGGAGCCGACAGGCGTTGGTTTGTGCCTCTGCGTCAGCCTGAGACGGAGTGGGAACATTACACCATGTTCTCGTGGGGTCACCTGGTGGACATCGTAAATGAACAATTGCTCGTTGCCCCGTTTGGGCTTATCCTTATCGCCCTTCTGGCGAAGGAAGGATTTCGGAGAGTGCAAGGAGAAGAGAGAAAAATTTTGTTCTTCCTGAGCCTCGCCTCCGCCTTCTACCTTCTTTTCACCTGGACCTGGAATCCAGATTATGGAGGACGCAAGGATTGGGATTTATTTGCCTGTGTGGGAATACCGCTAAACGTGCTGGCCGCCTTCATGGCCACGCGAGTCTGGAACAGGGAAAAGATTAAAGAAAATGGCTTCCTCATCGTAGCAGCCTCTTTTATTCATACCGCTTTCTGGGTGTATTTTAACTTCAGCGGGGGCTAAGCCCTGTTCCCAATCATTCCAGGGAGCTGCGCCCACATGCAATTCTCCCCGAGAGGGGCTCATAGCTTTGGAGGACTCCTAAGCCCATGGTAGCACAGGGCTTAAAGAGCACATTAACGGCCCCGGTGGCCCCGCGCCAAAGCTTGCTTCCTGAAAGGGAATTGTGGTAAAATATTATTGCACTTTGAGCCCCTGTAGCTCAACAGGACAGAGCAGCGGCCTTCTAAGCCGTTGGTTGCAGGTTCGAGTCCTGCCAGGGGCGTTATATTTTGTTTATGAGGCGTGTAATGCGTGGGATTTACATCGCTATTGAAGGCCCGATAGGCGTGGGTAAAACCGCCCTGGCGAGGCTTATCCAGCCCTACTTCAACGCTCAGCTTCTACTGGAGGTCTTTGAAGAAAACCCCTTTCTGGAAAAATTTTACCAGGACCGCGAACGATATGCCTTTCAAACCGAGCTGTTTTTCCTCCTGAACCGCTACCACCAGCAGCAGGAAATCGTCTCGGATGCCTTAACCAGAGGTAACCTTATAAGCGACTACACTTTCGTTAAAAACAAACTTTTTGCCTCCCTTAACCTAAAAGGCGAAGAGCTTAACCTCTACGAGCAGCTTTACCGCATCCTATCTCAGAAAATAATCGTCCCTGATCTAATTTGCCTCCTCCAGGCCAGCACTGATGTCCTTATGGAAAGGATTGCCTTCAGGGACCGCCCCTACGAGCGGAACATGGACCGGGACTACATCCACCGCCTCAGGGTGGCCTACGATGAGTTTTTCTCCTCTTACGATGAAGCGCCAGTGCTCCGGATAGAAACCGATGAACTGAATTTTATCCGGAAGAGAGAGGATCTGGAGCTGGTAGTGGGGATGATAAACTCAGCTTTGAAGCACAAAACCCTTGAGAAACCTCCCCCTTTCCCTTTAGAGGGCGGAAAATGAAAAGGTTTATCGCAGTGGCTGGGAATATAGGAGCTGGAAAATCCTCCCTCACCAGACTTCTGAGCGAGAGACTCGGGTGGGAACCTTTCTATGAAGTGGCCGATGAGAACCCTTATCTCCTGGAAGTTTACCAAGACATGGCTCGCTGGTGTTTCCACTCGGAAATCTTCTTCTTAGCCCGCAAGCTCCACCATTACTGCCTGCTCCTGAAAACCCCATCGTCTGTAATCCAGGACCGCACTATCTACGAAGATGCTGAAGTTTTTGTGGAAAACTTTTACCGCGAAGGACTAATGAGCGAACGAGACTATCGGACTTACCGTCAGCTTTACGAAGCTGTAATTTCCATCCTCCCTCCACCGGATCTGGTCATCTACTTGCAAGCATCGATCCCAACCCTTGAAAAACGCATCGCCATGCGAGGCAGGGATTACGAGAAGAAAATCCCCAGGGAATACCTGGAAAAGCTAAACAACCTCTACGAAGAATGGATAGAGCGCTATAACCTGAGCCCGGTCCTAAAGGTTCCGGCTGATCGCCTTGACTTTGTCCACTCCAGCCGACACCTTGACCTTATTGTTGAAAAGATCCTGGAAAAATTGCAGAGCAAAGAAGTGGTAAACTTTGACGACCTGGAGGGATAAAGGTGAGGAAGCTGGAGGCTTTTGCGCGCGAACTTGTGGAAACTGTGCTTTTGAGCCTGGTCCTCTTCTTCCTGATAAGGACGGGGGTTGAGAACTACAAAGTTTACGGCTCCAGCATGGAGCCTAACTTTTACGAAGGCGAATATATAATGGTCAACCGCCTTTCCTACTACTTTCACCCACCTCAGCGCGGTGACGTGATCGTATTCCGTTACCCCAAGGACTTCCGGCGAACCTTCATAAAAAGGATCATAGGGCTCCCCGGCGAGACTGTGGAAATCAAATGGGGCAAGGTGTACATAAACGGCAAACCTTTAAATGAGCCTTACCCCTTAGCAGAGGCAACTTACTCCTGGGGCCCCACCACCGTAGGCCCCGATGAAGTTTTCGTTTTAGGTGACAACAGGAATTTCTCTTCCGATTCTCACAACTGGGGGATGTTACCCATCCGTTACATAGTGGGTAAAGCCTGGTTCTGCTACTGGCCCCCAGACCGCTGGCGGATAATCCCTTCATACAAAGAGAGCCTTTTCTTGAGCCCAATACCCCTCCCGGAGGTGAAAGAATGAAATTAAGCCCTTTGGAGCTCGCCCAATTCTTTGATCATACCCTTCTCAAGCCTGAAGCAAATCAGGCTCAAATCGAAAAGCTTTGTCAGGAAGCCCTCCGGTATGGCTTTTTCGCTGTATGCATTAACCCGAGCTATGTCCCCTTAGCCGTTTCCATCCTTAAAGGGACGAAAGTAAAGGTTTGCAGCGTTGTTGGGTTCCCCCTTGGTGCTACCTTGCCGGAAGTGAAGGCGTTTGAAGCTGAAAAAATTATAGCCATGGGGGCAGAAGAAATTGATATGGTGATGAACATAGGGGCTATGAAGAGCGGCAATTACGCCCTGGTCCGCGAAGATATAGCCAGTGTAGTAGCGGTTGCTCGCAGGGCTGGGGCTCTGGTTAAGGTGATTTTGGAGACAGCCCTTCTAGATCCCGATGAAAAAATTATGGCTTGCAAGCTGGCTGTGGAAGCTGGCGCAGATTTTGTAAAAACCTCAACGGGTTTTGGGCCAGGGGGAGCAACGGTGGAAGATGTGCGCCTTATGCGCGAAACGGTGGGAGAAAAAATAGGGGTCAAAGCGGCAGGTGGTATTTCCACCCTTGAACAGGCTCTGGCTATGATAGAAGCTGGCGCAAACCGCATAGGCGCCAGTCGCAGCGTAAAGATAATCCAGGAAGCAGAGGAAGCCTGGAAAATCCATGAGCAAAGCCTTTAAATTGAGGATAACCTTCTCCCAAACCGGCCATCTCAGGTATATCTCTCACCTGGACTTAATAAAGCTGTGGGAGAGGTTGCTGAGGAGGGCAGCAATCCCTCTGGCTTACTCCCATGGCTTCACTCCACATCCTAAAATAACCGTGGCTTCCCCCCTTCCGGTTGGGTTTGAAGGGCTTGAGGAAGTAATGGATATTGCCTTAACCTCTTTCCTCTCGCCGGAAGAGTTCCTGGCGAAGGTTAAACCCCACCTCCCCAGCGGTCTGAATATAATCCGCGTTGAAGTAGCTAAGGATGAACCTATCTCCCTCCCCCAATTGTTGACAGCCTCAGAATACCTGGTAATCCTGCCCGAATGCAAGGATAAAGAAAAGCTGGCTCAGGATGTGGAAGAATTAATGAACAAAAGCTCTCTACCATTCCGGCGCGAAAAGGGAGGAAAAGTCCGCGAATACGACCTGAGGCCCATGATAAAGGGACTGAAAGTAATAGAGAGCGATGAGCCTGGGTGTGCTTTGTGGATGCTCCTTGAGACAAGCCCGTCGGCTACCGCAAGACCGGAAGACGTGCTCAAAGCTTTGGGGTTTGATGGATATGCCAGAGTGAAACGCTTAAAACTCCATTTAAGGGAGGAAATGAACCATGGCTCTAAAACCACTGGGGAAAATCGGAATTGATGTAAATGAGCCAACCCTGCAAAACGGTTTGCCAGCCCCACAGCTGGAAAAACCAGAAATAATAGCTCACACCCAAGCCTATTTTGTCCGCCTGAATTTCATCCTGAGGCCCTGGCAGGACCCCAAGGACCGGGGATTTATCTCCACCTACGAAAAAATAATTGACAAACTAACCGAAAGAGGAATTGCTATATATGCCCTTGTAGGCTCCCAGGCCACCCCTGTGCCCGATATGGGCGATATCCTCAGGGAGCCTGTTCCATCCTCAGCGGCCGAGGAGTGGATAAACCTGTATGTAAATTGCTTCAAGACCATCGTTGAACATTTCCACGACCGCGTATGGGTTTTTGAAAGCTTTAACGAGCCCAACGATTGGCACGGCGGGAACAAGGCCTGGGTCCATCCTTACTGGATGGCCAGAATCCTCAAGGAAATTTTCCTGGCGGTAAAACCCCGCTTTGACGTAACCCTTGTTTCCGGTCCCCTCTTGGCCCATGACCTTCCGACAGGCCCTGATGATGGCTCTCGTTACCTTGATGCCCTCTACAGAAATGGGATTGAAATGCAAAGATGGGAAGAAATCCGGAAAGACCTGGGCTCATATCCCCTTGATGGTATAGGTTATCACCTTTACGTCTGCGCTTCCCCCCAATCCACCCCTGATTGCGTCCGGGCCACTTACAAGAAATACATTGATGCTATCTGGAAAGTGGTGACCAAATACGAAGGGGAAAACACCACCAAAGGAATATACCTCTCGGAATTCGGGTGGCCCTCCGATAACGGAGAAGATTTCCAGGCCAAGATGATAAGGGCGGCCCTTGAATATTTAGCCAGTGACCATCGTGTGAAGGCAGCTGTTCTCTTCTGCCTCCAGGATTTCGCCGATAAGAGCTATGGCCTTTACACAACCCAGGGCTTTGAAATAGCCCACAGGAAAGCAAAACCTTACTGGGTCTTCCGCTCCATGATAGCCCGATTGCCTGCAGATATGGTGCCAATGGGGGTGGGAAGGGATAAAGAAGGCACCCTTTACTGGCCTATTGTGGAATGTTACCTGAGACACGGTGGAGAAGAGGCCCTCGGCTTGCCCTTCGACAACGGTGGTGGTGTCCCGGTCCACCGCTGGGGCGATGGATGGGTTCAGGATTTCCGCACCCCTTCGGGGAGGCGCGAATCCATTATAATGCTGAAGCGAGGGGAAAAAAGAGCTTACCTTCTCTACGGACCTATAAGGGAGGAGTACATATACCGCCAGGGAGGCCCCTTTGGCCCCTTGGGTTATCCCATCACCGATGTTTATCTGGATGAATGGGGGCTCCCGGCCTGCAAGTTTGAAGGTGGGGAAATAACCTGCAGGCCTACGGTGAAGCTGAGAGGAGGAAAGAAGTGAAAAAGAGGTTCCTTCTCCCACTTCTTCTGATAGTTGTGCTCATGGGCCTTGGGATCACTGCCTGGCAAATGCTTTCCCGTGAGGGATTCCGCCAGGAGGTGGGAGAATTCTACGGGACCATTGAGGCTAAGGAGGTGATCGTTTCTTCCGAAACGGGGGGTAGAATTAAAGCCCTGCATGTGAAGAAAGGGGACCGGGTTAATGCCGGGCAGCTTCTGGTAGAGATGGACACGGAACTTCTGGATCTTCAAATCCGCCAGGCAGAAGCTGCCTTGCGCCTGGCCCAGGCCAGGCTCGCCATCCTCAAGGCCGGCCCCCGAGCCGAAGACATCCGCAAAGCCGAGGCTGAACTTGCTCAGGCTGAGGCCGCCAGAGATACAGCCCGCAAAGTTCTGGAAATAACCAGGGCGATGTTAGCCAACCCCCAGGATCTGAACGCTCAGATCCACGCTCTGGAAGGCCAGATAATGGTTATGGAAGAATCCCTCAAAGCTGCTCATTACCGCATCCAGGCCGCCGAAGCCCAGGAATCAATGTTCAAAGAAACAGTCCCTGCTTTGGAAAGAGGCATTGTGGTGGAAATCCCCCTGCCTGGGGGTGGGGTTATAACCAGAACCATAGAAACACCCCGCTATCAAATTGACGAACTCCTTTACCAGTGGAATATCTCCTCCCAGCAACTGAGCCTCGCCTGGGAAGAATACAACGCCCTTAAATCATCCCTTGAACAAACCCGGAAAACTCTCGAGCTTTTGAGGAAAATAAAAGAGGATCCCCTGACATTAAAGGAGCAGGTTCACAAAGCCGAAGCCCACCTCAAACTTTCGGAATCCCTGGTAGAACTGGCTGAGGCTAAGCTCAAAGCCCTCAAAAGTGGAGCCAGAGCTGAAGACATTGAGGCAGCAGAAGCAGAGGTAGATAGGGCAAAAGCTGCCCTTGAGGCCCTTAAAAGCAAACGGGAGAAACTCTTCCTCTACGCACCCGTTGGCGGCTGGGTCACTACCCAGGCTTTTGAAGAGGGGGAAATAGTCCCTCCGAACGCTGCAATCCTGAAGATCGCCAACCTGGAAGAACTGACCCTGACCATTTTCGTCCCTGAACCGGAGCTGGGCAAAGTTCGGCTGGGTCAAAAGGTGAAAGTGACAGTGGATCCTTTCCCGGGGGAGACCTTTGAAGGGGAAGTTGTGTACATCTCGCCGCGGGCAGAGTTTACCCCGAAGAGCGTCCAAACCAAAGAAGAAAGAGTCAACCTGGTTTTCCGGGTAAAAGTCCGCCTTCCAAACCCTGAAGGAAAACTGAAGGCCGGAATGCCAGCCGAAGCCCGCCTTAGCTACGAATAAGTGTCTGCCGTGAGATTGGGAAAAGGGGCTTGTAGAAATGTGCAAATTGCTGATCGCCACCAACAACAGGGGTAAATTGCTTGAATACCTTGAACTTCTAAAAGGGGTACCCTTTGAGCTTACCTGGCCGGAGAAGGAAGGCATCACCCTTGAAGTAGAAGAATCAGCCAGCTCTTACCATGAAAATGCTTCCCTCAAGGCACTTACGTGGGCTAAAGTTACTGGCTTCATGGCCATGGCCGACGATTCTGGCCTTGAAGTAGACGCTCTGGGAGGCGCCCCTGGACCCTTATCAGCCCGCTACGGAGGGCTAAAATCCGACCGGGAAAAGTATGAGCTGTTGCTCAGGGAAATAGCAAATGTACCATGGGAGAAAAGGACTGCTCGCTTTCGCTGCGTCATTGCCCTTGCATTCCCTGATGGAAGGCTCTATACGTTTGAGGGTATAAAGGAAGGATACATTGCCCTGAAACCCGAAGGAGAGCACGGCTTTGGCTATGACCCCATCTTCTTCATCCCTGAACTGGGCAAGACCATGGCGCAGCTTCCCCTTGAGGAAAAAAATCGCATAAGTCACAGGGCTCAAGCCGCTCGCCAGTTACGGGATTTCCTCAACTCCCTTTCCCCCTGATTATTCCGCTTTTACTCCGGGAATTATGTACTGGATTTGCCGGAAAGGCTTGACTTGCTCCCCTACCTGCTCCTTAAGGATGTTCCCGGAAACGTGCATGAGGGTATCGCCATAAGCAGGGTCTTTATCCATACTGGCCAGGCAGGGGTAATGGTGGTGAAGCAACCCGGCTTTCTCCTCCGCATCGTCAGCGGAAACGCCCACAAGGTTTTGAGCCACGTACCTGGCACACCCGCAGACAGCATCCCTTACAACTTCAACGGATATTATGGTCCTGGTTTTGGGGTCAACCTCAATTTTGAGCTCAGGCTTGCCAAAGTAACGGGTAAATTCAGCCAGCAGGGGATCATCGTACTCCACCTTCTGGCGACGGCCCACAAGATAATGGTTGGGGGCCAGGGAGCAGAGAGGCTTTGGGGTAACGCAAACCACGCCCATTTCCCTGAGCCATTCCCGAAGTTGATGGGCGAGTCCTGGAGGGAGCCACTTTTCACTATCAACCGCTACCAGAACTGCCCTCGCTCCGGTCATCCGGACAATCTCTGGCAGTAGCTCTGCCACCCCGGGGTGCTCAGCAAAGGAGAGGATGAGATCAGCATGGGGAAGCGTGTGGGGTAAAAACTCTTCAGGATCATCTATCACCGGCGGCAGGGGGGAGGGTGCTTTCCACACCTCAATGTGCCAATCTTCCGGGCCATGAGCCCGGATGTTATCCACATGCCTCCGGCCATATTCGCCGGAGATAATCGCCAGGAGCTGCATCCAGCCTCCCCTCCGGTTTGAGTCTATTCGGTAAATTCCACTATCACTTCCTTTACATCCCAGAGCGGCTCAATCTTTTCCACAATTTCTTCCCTTATGTTATTGGCGAAAAGGTGGTCAGAGGGCAAATCCACAACCACCCGCACCGTGCCTTCTTTAACTTCAATCTCTTTGATGAGATCGGTCCGCACCACATCCAATCCTGTGAGAGGATTCATAACTTTCTTAAGGCGCTTCCGGACCACTTCCACAGTGGTAGGTTCTCTTTCCTTGACCAAGCCATGGCGTTCCTCATAGTTCTGGATGGCAGCCCGCAGGCCTTCTACCGCCAAGACAGAACAGTGGACTTTTACAGGTGGCAGCCCTCCCAGAGCTTCCGCTGCCTGCTTCCAGGTTATCTTTTTGGCCTCATCTATGGTCTTGCCCTTAGCCAGCTCGGTTATAATGGAGCCCGTAGCGATGTTGGAAGCGCACCCGTAGGATTCAAACTTTATGTCAGTTATAACTTTAGTTTCGGGGTCCACCTTTATATAAACGGCTACCATATCGCCGCAGGCCGGGCTTCCTTCAACGGCCTTTCCATCGGCATCCTCTATCCGGCCCACGTTTTTGGGATTTCGGAAATGCTCTAAAACCTTCTCACTGTATGGAAACTTCATGCTTCCCTCCTTTCCGGCCCTATTTTAAAGCTCGGGCCTTTGCCTGACAGTGACAAAAGTCTCGTGCGCTGGGTAAAGATCCCCTGGCGCAAAAACTGCGGATATTTGCCTTAAAAACCTCTTTTGTGATATACTTAACTACGCTTGAAAAACGGATGCAGGAGGACTACGATGCCTGTAACCGTAGAAATCCCCAGGGAAACTTTTACAGGAAGGATCCGGCAAGTCACCTTAGGAGCTACTAAAGACCAGGGGGGAACCCGCAAGAAAACCGTCACGGTAGGTGGAGAAACAACCCTTCCTTTTCTCCATTTTGAGGGAGAGATTCCAAATCCTCCAGCTGTGGCCCTGGAAATTACCGATGTTTTTCCCGCTGAGTGGTCTCCGCTCCTAATCCAGGCCTGGGGTGAAAATACCTTAAAAGACCCTGCTCAATGGGCAGCCAGAGCTGAGGAAGTCGATGCTGACCTTGTTATGATAAAGCTTACGGGCCTTGATTCAAGTGGACAGCATTACCCTGCTAAAGAGGCCACCGTTATAGTTAAGAGAGTTCTGGAAGCTACAGGCCTACCTCTTATCGTAAGGGGGCCAGGCCAGCCTGAGAGGGACAACGAGCTTTTAACCGCTGTGGCGGATGCCACCGCAGGAGAGCGTCTCGCTCTGGGCCTCTGTGAGGATAAAAATTATCGCACAATAGTGGCCGCCGCCCTCGCTAACAACCATGTGGTAATTGCCAGCACCCCTATTGATGTAAACCTGGCTAAACAGCTCAATATCCTCATAAGCGATATGAACATGCCTCTAGACCGCGTCCTTATGGATCCTACAACTGGTTCCCTGGGCTACGGCCTTGAATATACCTACTCTGTGATGGAAAGGCTCAGGCTTGCGGCTCTTCAGGGAGACTCCATGGTTCAGGTCCCGATGATTTGCTTTGCTGGAGAAGAATCCTGGCGGCAGAAAGAATCAAAGGTGGGGGAGGGTGTCCCGGAGTCCTGGGGAGATTGGGAAAAAAGAGCTGTTATGTGGGAGGCTATCACAGCTATAACCCTCCTTCACGCCGGCGCCAACATTGTAACCCTGAGGCATCCCAAGACCATTGGCCTGGTTAAGCGGGAAATTCAGAAACTTATGAACAAGCCATGAAGTTTTACATAACTCTTTTAGGGGCCATATTTTTCCTCGGAACAGCTATTCTGGGAATTTTCAAGCCAGATCTGGTCTGGGGTAAGCCCCCAGTGCCTCTGACTAAACCTTATCAAAAGGAATTGCTTCGGAGGAAAAGGCTTATAGGCACTATAGTCTATGCCTTGGTAGGGCTGGCGCTTCTCTTCCTGGCCCTCAAAGAGGGCAAATTCCTGTAAACCCAAAAGAGGAGCGGAAAGATGGCGCTGACGGGATTGCAGATATATAAACTTTTGCCTAAAACCAACTGCAAAGAGTGTGGTTTTCCCACCTGCCTTGCTTTCGCCATGAAATTAGCAGCCAAGCAAGCAGACCTTTCCCAGTGCCCTTACGTTTCCGAAGAGGCCAAGCAAGCTCTGGCTGAAGCTTCGGCACCTCCCATACGCCTGGTGACCATAGGTGTGGGCGATAAGAAGGTGGAAGTCGGCAATGAAATTGTCCTCTTCCGTCATGAGAAAACCTTTTACAATCCCCCGGGTATTTTTATCAAAGTTAAAGATACCTTACCTCTGGATGAAGCCAGAGAGTTTGCTCAGAAAGTGGTGAGCTATTCTGTGGAAAGGGTTGGAAGGGTTTTCTCCCCGGATGGCCTGGCCATTGAAAATGCTTCAGGGGAACCAGAAAAATTTGCCGCCTGCGTGGAAGCTGTTCGCTCTGTTGTCCCTGAACATCCCTTTGTGCTCATCTCGGAAAACCCTACGGCGATGAAAGCCGCTCTGGAAAAGGAAGGAAACAGGAATCCTTTGATTTATGCTGCTACCCCTAAGAACTGGCAGGAAATGGCTCAACTGGCCAAAGAAAAGGGCGTCCCTCTGGCCGTCCGGGCCGATGGGGACCTTTCTGCTCTTGCCTCCCTGGCAGAACAGATTCGGGAAACCGGTGTTGAAGACCTGTTCCTTGACCCCGGAAAGGAAGACCCAGCCGGAACCCTTACTGTCATGACTCAGATAAGACGCCTGGCTCTGAAGCATAATTTCCGCCCTCTCGGTTATCCGATGATCACAATGCCCGGAAGAAATGTTCAGTCTCTGGAAGAGGAAGCCCTCCTGGCTGCCCAGCATATCGCCAAATACGGCGGTGTAATAGTCCTTGAACACTTTGACCCCGCTGTTCTTTACCCCCTCTTCACCCTGCGCCTTAACATCTACACTGATCCTCAGAAGCCAATTCAGGTAAGCCCTGGCGTTTATGAAATCGGTAAACCTGGCCCTGAGTCTCCCCTCCTGGTTACTACCAATTTCTCCCTTACTTACTTCAGCGTCTCGGGTGAGACGGCTGCCAGCGGAATACCTTCTTGGCTTCTGGTGTGTGATACCGAAGGGATGAGTGTCCTCACTGCCTGGGCTGCTGGGAAATTCGATGCCGAAAAGATCGCCAAATCCGTTAAGCAATACACTGTTGAAGAAAAAATCAAGCATCGCAAGATCATAATTCCAGGGCATGTGGCCGTTATCTCAGGCGAGCTTGAAGATGAGCTTCCAGGTTGGGAAGTAATGGTGGGGCCAAGGGAAGCTGTTGACATCCCCAACTTTCTCAAAGCTTTCTGGAGTGCCAATTGAGGTATGCCTCCGATCCTGAATTTCGTAAGCCCGGCCCTTGCCCTTAAATACTTTGCCCTTTGCTTTTTATCTATAACCGGGGCTATCCAGATAGCGGCAGGGAGAAGGGGAATTGAAGGCCTATCCCTTCTCCCTTTTTCCTTTCGTTCGTGGCAAATTTTCCTGGGCTTTGCCCTTATCTGTGGCTCTTTCGCTCTTTTCTTCGCCATAACCCCCGAGGTTTTCCTCCCGGGGCTGGCGGGTTCAGAGTTAATGATCCTTTTTGGAGCAGGTGGGATTGCAGCCCTGGCTTTTTCCATGATCATTGCCGAATTGAGAGGAGGCAACCGCTTCCCTCCAGTTCTCCCTGACGCTGAAGAAAGCTTGCCTGGAGGAAAAGTAGCTTTCTTCGGGGGCAAGCCAGGAGAAGAGGTAGATTGTTGCCTGGTTCCTGATCCGTGGGAACCTTTTTCCATGGATTTGCTGGCTCGCCGACTTGCCAGCTCAGGCCACAAAGTTGCAGTATTGCACTGGCAGAAAGTGCCCGATGAAAAGTCAGCGCTGGATTTTCCAGTTTTGGCCCTGGAAAAACTTGGCACCAAAAGCCTTCTGGGCCATAGAGCCGGAGGAAACATCGTCCTGCGTATAGCTTCGGAAAATACGGAGGTTAAAGCAATAGCCCTTGCTCCCTTTACCAGCGTTGAAGAAGCCATGCCAGGGCTTGGGTGGCTTGAGGAAGGGGGTATATTTACCGCCTGGAAGCGCCTTCGTGGAAGGGAAAATCTAATAAAGGCACTTCTCCAGGCCGAAATGCCCTCTGGTGTTCTCACAATTGGCCCGGATGATGAAGTGAAACCATGGGGTATGGTCCTCAGCGAAAGGCTTGCAAACCTGGTGGACTCTTACCTTCACTGAGTTCAGAACGGACAGGGGTTAGCAGAGATGGACTACCTCCTCTTTAAAGCTATAAACGATCTGGCTGGCCGGTGGCCATGGCTTGATGGCTTTATGCGCCTTGTGGTAAACGAATACTTTGTCCCCACTTCCATGGCTCTTATCCTGGCGATCATGTGGTTCTGGGGGAAAAACGAAGGCGAACGGGCCCGCTACCACCGTATTGTAATCCTTACCGTCCTATCTCTCATTACCGCCAACTTGATTCTCAAAGGCATAAACCTCCTCTATTTCCGTCCGCGCCCCTTTGACACCCACCAGGTCAATCTCCTTTTTTACAAACCCTGGGATTCTTCCTTTCCCAGCAATCCCGCCACTACCGGTTTCTCTATAGCGGTGGCTGTTGCCCTCAATGACCCCGTATGGGGCATACCTTTTCTCATCCTTGCCGTTCTTCTTGGTTTCTCTCGCATCTTCTGCGGTGTCCATTACCCTTCCGATGTCCTGGCTGGGGCCTTGCTGGGGGCTGCTACTGCCTGGTTTTACTGGAAATTCTCTTATAGATTTGACAGATTTGTAGCTTTCATCCGTCGTTTCCTGAAAAGATTTTGCCTGGCCTGAGGAGTAGAGATGGTTAAAGTTCACGTTAAACCCCAGGATATAACCTTGGAGGTGGAAAGAGGCACCATCATTTCTGAAGCTCTGGAGACCGCAGGGGTGAAAATCCTTCTCCCCTGTGGAGGGCAGGGTAGATGTGGACGCTGTAAAGTTGTGGTAGAGAAAGGGGAAGTAAGGCGTCGTTCCGTCGCACGTCTTTCTCCAGCGGAGTTAAAGCAGGGCTACGCCCTGGCCTGCCAGACCCTTATAGAGAACGAAACTGTAGTCTTTGTCCCACCTCAGGAAGAACTCATCAAGCACCGATTGCCCACAGAAAAAGTCGCCGAGCGCATAGCCCTTCCTTTCCCTTGTGATACTGTCTCTAACCCTTACATAAAAGCCTTCTACCTGGAGATAACCCCTCCAAGCCTGGCCGACAACACCACCGATTTTGAAAGGCTTAGAAGGGAACTCGCCCTTCGGTATCACCTCCATGACCTCATAGTGGACCTTCCTGCCCTCAAGAAGCTCGCCCGAACTCTGAGGGAAGCCGATTGGAAGGTAACAGCTATAGTGGAAATGCACAACTGGGCGCGCAAAAGTCCGCCACGCCTCATAGACGTAAAGCCAGGAAACACCACCGGAAGGCTCTATGGCATAGCAGTGGACATCGGCACCACCTCGGTGGTGGTTTACCTGGTAGACCTGAACACAGCGCAGGTGGTGGATACAGCGGCCGAATACAATAAACAGATAGCCTGCGGAGAAGATGTCATCTCTCGCATAATCTACGCCCGGAAACCCGGGGGCCTTGAGCATCTGCAGCGCCTTGTGGTGCAGACCATAAATGAACTCATAGCCCAGGTTTGCCAGAGGCAGGGCATAAATCCCGATGAAATCTACATGATGACGGCTGCAGGCAATACCACTATGATCCACCTTTTCCTGGGGCTGTGGCCTGAGCCCATACGCCTTGAACCTTACATCCCCACCCTGAGGCATCCATTTCCGGTTAAAGCAGCCGAAATCGGGGTGGATATAAACCCTGAAGCTACTGTAGATTGCCTCCCTGGCGTTGGAAGCTACGTGGGAGCCGACATCACCGCCGGGGTTCTGAGCTCCGGGATCTTCTCCACCGATAAACTCACCCTCTTTTTGGATATAGGCACCAATGGAGAAATGGTCCTGGGCAACTTTGACTGGCTCATATCCTGCGCCTGCTCGGCAGGGCCTGCTTTCGAGGGGGCAGGGGTTGAGTCGGGCATGAGGGCAACGGCCGGAGCCATTGAAGAAGTATGGATAAACACCAGGAACTACGAAGCTACATGGCGGACAATCGGTGACCTGCCCCCTGAAGGATTGTGTGGCTCCGGAATAATCTCCCTCTTAGCTGAAATGTTCATCACCGGAGTCATGGATAAAAGCGGACGCATAAACCTTTCCCTCCCAACCAGAAGAGTCCGGGTGGGCCCTCACGGGCCTGAATACGTGGTAGCATGGAAGGAGGAAACCCGACACGGCGAGAAAGATATAGTAATCACCGAAGTAGACATCTCTAATCTCCTCAGAGCCAAGGCCGCCATTTACGCTGGACTGCGTACCTTGGCCAGAGCAGTGGGGGTCCAGATAGCTGATGTAGAGCAGGTGTTGATCGGCGGAGCTTTCGGAAAATACCTCAATGTGGAAAAAGCCATCCAGATAGGCATGTTCCCGGATATGCCCTGGGATCGCTTTAAATTCCTTGGGAACACCTCGGCTTTAGGGGCCTACATATGCCTTGTCTGCCCCGATATGCGGGAAAAGGTGGTGGAAATCGCTGAAAAAATGACATACCTTGAGCTTTCCGCTGATAACACCTTCACTGACGAGTTCACCTCGGCCCTCTTTTTCCCCCACACTGACCTTGAGGCTTTCCCTTCCGTAAAGAAACTGCTGAAAAGCTCGGGGATCCCTTAGAAAGGAAGAGGCTCTATGGATGCAGTAGTGAAAAACGGCGTTATAGTTACAGCCTCAGAAACTTTTGAAGCCGATATAGGAATAGAGGGCGGGAAGATCGCCGTCATAGGCAAGGGGCTTGAGGCTCCGTTAAAGATTGAAGCGCAGGGATGCTACGTTTTCCCGGGCTTCATTGATGTCCACGTTCACCTTCAGATGCCCGTGGGCGATATCGTTTCGGCTGATGATTTCTATACCGGCACTGTTGCTGCAGCTTGCGGAGGAAACACCACCATAATCGATTTTGCCGAGGCCCGTGGCTCCCAGTCCCTCCTTCACGCGGTGGAAGAGCGCCGTCGCCAGGCCGATGAACAAGTAGTGATAGACTACAGCCTGCACCTGACCGGCAATCGGGACGACGAAGAGTTTCTCCGGAATATAGCCGAACTGGCTGAGCAGGGCTATACCTCCCTTAAAATCTACACCACTTACCCCGGGCTTATGGTGGAGGACAGGCAAATCCTCAGGCTTCTGAAAGTGTGCAGGGACGCAGGCATTCTGCCCATTGTCCATGCCGAAAACCACCACATTATCGAGCAAATGAAAGCCCAGCTCCTTCAGGAAGGTAAAACCTCTCCTCGCTATCATCCGGTAAGCCGCCCCTGTATAGCTGAGGCGGAAGCAGCCCAGAGGGTAATGGCCCTTTCAGCTGTAATGGGAACACCTGTCTACTTTGTCCACCTGAGCTGTGTTGAGACCCTGGAAGCTGTCCGGGCCGTCAGGAGGCGAGGCCAGGAGGTTTATGTGGAGGTTACGCCTCACCATCTCCTCCTTTCGGATGAAGAATACCTGAAGCCGGACCTGGAAGGAGCGATGTTTGTCCTCTCCCCACCTTTGAGAAACAAAAGCCATCTTGAGATCCTCTGGGAAGCTCTGGGGATGGGCGAGATTCAGGTGGTGGCAACGGACCATTGTCCGTGGACTCGTGAGCAGAAAAAGCGAGGGCTGGATAATTTCACCCTGATACCCAATGGCGCCCCCGGGATAGAAACCCGAATCCCTCTCCTGTTCACTTTTGGAGTCAGGAGGGGGAAACTCTCCCTGAACCAGTTTGTGGATGTCTGCTCCACGACCCCGGCTAAACTTTTTGGCCTTTACCCTCAGAAAGGAGCAATTGTTCCGGGCGCCGATGCCGATATCGTGATTTTTGATCCGAGAAAAGAAGTGATCCTTTCCTGGCAGAATCTACACCAGAATGTAGACCATTGCCCATACGAAGGGTGGAGAGTAGAAGGCTACCCCAGGCTTGTCCTTTCCCGGGGGGAGGTTATAGTGGAGGATGGGAAATTCCTCGGAAGGAAAGGGCGGGGTCTTTTCCTCCCCCGCCGAAAATTTCAAAGCAGAAGCAGAGGGAAAGGAATTAACTGATGCGTATTCCTTTCCGCAATCTTGGAGCAAGAGAGCGTCTTAACCTCATTTTAGCGGCCATCGCCAGCTTTTACCTTGCCATTATAGCCTATTTCCTGTATGCTTCGGTTCCTCTTGCCCCGGTAGGCGCAGATTACATAATCTTCTGGAGCGCGGGTTATGTTGCGAATTTCATGGGTTACGACAGGATATACGACCTTGACCTTCTCACAAAAGTGCAGGTCGCCTTTGTTCCTGTGTTGAAAGACCTTGATTTTCCTCTCATTTTCTTTTACTTGCCGGCTTTCGTTTTGCCTTTTCAGGCTTTTGCTCTCCTGCCTCCGGTGCTGAGTTTTCTTCTGTGGTCCCTTCTTAACTTTTTAGCTCTGGTCCTTTACCTTGCATTTTTTGCCCGGAAAGCCTCGGCTTCAGAAAAAGGGCTGTTAGTCATGCTTCTTCTTTCTCTCCCGGTTTTCTACAATTTCTTCTGGGGGCAGGTTAACGTCTGGCTTGTCATCTGCGTTGGGGAGTTCATGCGGGCTTTATGGGAAGATAGGCCCTGGAAAGCTGGAGCTTGGCTTGCCGGGTTGCTTTTA